>NZ_JBXAYB010000001.1:300000-394577 GCF_056782115.1 Dellaglioa sp. CoH-56-MRSF-14
TGTTTCAAATTGTGCCATTTGTCTGTCTGTTAAATTAATGTCTTTTTCAGCTAATGCTTGACGAAATTCTTCTGGATTCATATGACTGGCCCTCCGTTATTTGTGAAACAAAACGATGTTTCACGTCCTGTTTAACTTTAACGTATTTAGGCCAGAAATACAAGCCAACTGTAAGATTCTCTATCCTACTAATTTATCAAATTTTTTAAGTTTTGAAATTAATAATTCGACAAATTTTGCACGGTCAATTGATAGTAAGACTTCTGTATTTTTTTCTAATCCCAATAAATCAAATTTATCAACGATTGTCTCACCTTTAGTAAGATCACCATTCACCTCAACATCAACATGGTACTTTTCACTTGTGAATAATTCAGGATGTAACATCCAAGCAATTGTACAAGGGTCATGTAATGGAATACCGTCGAATCCCCATTTTTCTTGACCATAGTAAATACCATAAAATTTCAATAACCCGTAGGCTGATTGCGCTACTTTATTATTAATCTTACCAATTTCTTCAATTTCAGAATCTAAAATTTGTGCTTGATGAGTTAAGTTTAATCCAGCCATAACCATTGGAATAGAGTCATTTAAAACCATTTTTGCTGACTCTGGGTCCACGGCAATATTAAATTCTGAACCAGGTTTAACATTTCCAACATCCGTTGAGCCACCCATAAAGACAATTTTTTCAATTTTATTTTTTAATTCAGGATAGACAGCTAAAAATAGTGCCATATTCGTCATTGGGCCCGTGACAACCATTGTAACTTTTTCAGCACTTTTAGATAATGTTTCTGCAATTAACTCAATTGCTGTTAAATTAGTTGCTGGAATTTCAGATTTAGGTAACTCTGTTCCATCAACACCAGTATCTCCATGAACGGCATCGGCAATCATTAATTCTTGTAGTAAAGGTTTTTTATTTCCACTAGCAACTGGAACATCTGTCCGTTCCATCAATGTTAGTAGTCGACAAGCGTTATCAAATGTTTTATCAGGTGTTTGATTTCCAGCGGATGTTGTCACCGCACGTAAATCAAATTCTGGTGAAGCAATAATCATCATTAACGCTAATGCGTCATCATGTCCTGGATCACAATCTAAAATAATTGGTGTTTTTGTCATAATAAAATCTCCTCTTCAATCGAATTATTTTTCTGCATTTTTAATGCAATTAATAAATATATTTATGATCAGCCTTATTAAAATTCCAGAATGGTACTTTTACAACACCTTGAATTTTCGACTTATCAACGAACCCCCAGTAACGACTATCATTAGATACTGAACGATGATCTCCTAGAACAAAATATTTATCTGAAGGTACTCTGATAGCTGAAGTATCTTTAGCCCATTGATTATCTACAGCCAATGACTTGAATGTCCAGTTTTTAGCATTTATGTTCTGAACCCTTGTCCCTACTGTTTTTTGATAAGTTGAAATATAAGGTTCTTCAATTTCTTTACCATTAACATAGACATGATCATTTTTAAATTCTACTGTATCACCAGGCATTCCAATAACACGTTTAACATACTCTTGACCCTCAGTTGCATCAGGATCTACGCCGTATGCATCAAAAACAACAGTACTAAAGCGCTTAATATCAATAACTTTAACAACAGCAACATGCTCATTATTAACTAAGTTAGGTTGCATCGATGGCCCATCAACACGTACCATTGTGACAACAAATGTTTTTAAAAGCATCGCGATTATTAAACCGATTGCAATCGGTATAATCCAACTCATTATTTCTTTAACTATTCTTTTCATATTTCCACCTAATCATTATATTTTTTATCCCCTTATTTAGTTAATTATACGCCAACTATTTAAGGACTTTCAATATCCAATAATTCAAATGATACCAGACAATGAAATCCCTTTCTATTAAAACTTAAAATTTCATTTGCAACCATGTAAAACGACTGGTATAGTTTTAATTAGTTCTAGTAGTATAGAAACATAAGGTTTCTGTAATATCTTTGTAACATCGGGGGGCAATATATTTTAATTTAAAATATATTGAAAGTGTTCTAAACCATTATTGCACATGGGATTTACTAAATTAAATAAATTATAAGTTAAATACATAAATCATCATTATCATTGATATATAAACATTACTTAGTATATATTACAAAATCATGCTAAGTTGTAATAGTTTTTGTATTTGATTGCAACACTAACCGGTTACAATAGTTACTGTAGTATAAATCCAATAAAATAAGAAAGTAGATGTGACTCAACTTGAATAACACACTTAAATCATTATTACTCGGTACAGTTGGTACCGCTGGCCTCCTTCTTGCATCTAACGCAACTGCTGATGCAGCAACAGTTAAAGTTCAAACAAACGATACTGTTTGGGCTTTTTCTCAGAAGTATGGCGTTTCAATCAAAACAATCGAAACTTTAAACAATATTGACGCAAATTCTCATATTATTGTAAGTGGTCAATCATTAAATATTCCTGAAAAGGATAGCAACGCTAAAGCAAGCTCAACACAAAAAAGTACTTCAGCTAAAACAAGTACTATCGTTACTACTAATACTTCAGTAAATAAAACATCCGTTACTGTTAAAAATGGTGATTCATTATGGTCAATCGCTAAAGAAAATGGCATTTCAATCTCAGCACTTCGTTCGGCTAATGGATTTGCTGATAACTCAGCACTTATCTTACCCGGTCAAAATTTAACATTAACTGGTTCAAAAGCGGTAGCTGCAAGTACTACTGTTACTCCCGCTAAAGTAACACCAGCTAAAACTGTTAAAGTAGAAACAAGTACTGCTAAACCAGTTGCTACAACTCCTAAAGCAGAAGTAAGTGCTGCTAAATCAGTTACTGCAACTCCTAAAGTAGAAACAGCTACACCTAAAGCAGCATCTACTACAAATAATAAGACTGTTACTGTTAAAAACGGCGATTCATTATGGTCAATCGCTCAATCAAACGGTATTACTATCTCAGCACTATGTGATGCTAATGGTTTATCTTCTAATTCAATGATTAACCCTGGCCAAACATTAAACTTAACAGGTTCAATGGCTAAAGTAGCTTCTACAACTGCTGAAAAAGTTGTTACACCTGCAAAAGCTACAACAACACCTAAAGCTGCTGTAACTTCTAATGCTACTTCAACACCTAAGGCTGCTACAAGTTCTAATACTGCTTCAACAGCTAACACTGCTGTTGCAAGTTCTAATACTACTTCAACAACTAATACTGCTGCTGCAAGTTCTAATACTACTTCAACAACTAATACTGCTGCTGCAAGTTCTAATACTACTTCAACAGCTAATACTGCTGCTGCAAGCTCTACAACACAAACAGCAAGCTACTCAGCAAGCAAAGTTATCTCTGTTGCTAAAGCATACATAGGTACTCCTTATGTTTGGGGTGGATCAACTCCTTCTGGTTTTGATTGTTCAGGATTCACACAATATGTATTCGCAAAAGTTGGTATTAACTTAAACCGTAATACTATTGGACAAGAATCAAATGTTTCTAAGAAATCAACTGCTGCTGCTCAACCTGGAGATTTATTATTCTGGGGAGCTCAAGGTTCTACATACCATGTTGGTATTTACTTAGGTGGTGGCCAATATATCGCTGCTCCAGAACCTGGTCAAAATGTTAAAATTGGTGCATTAGCATATTACCCTGCTTCATTTGCTGGTACTGTTAATAAATAATATTATGAAGGTCCCACTCACTAAGTGAGTGGGACCTTTTTTTATGGATTTTAATATATAAAGTATTCTGGTTCGGAATCTATAAAAGTTGCTAAGATTGGAAATAAGTCCGTTAGAAATCTGAATTTTATTATTTGTTCCTTCTAAAAGAGTATTAATCGAATAATTATTAATGTTTGGAAATATCTTCACATCACGCCATCATAAGATTATGTCTGCTATTTAAAAACAAAAATCTTATACTCTTCGGCTTATTCATCATTAATCAAAAACTGGTATTTAATGCTTTTTACCCTACTATTAACAAGTGATATTTGAAACCTTTTATCTTTAAAAATCGTTACTCATTTTAAAATGTTTCATGTGAAACATTTTAAAATGGCATAAATACATAGAAGCAAAACTAACTTTTTCTTTTAATTTTGGCTATTTGGTGTATTATAAAGCTATTCGGGCCCTTAGCTCAGTTGGGAGAGCGTCTGCTCCGCAAGTAGAAGGTCGACGGTTCAAATCCGTTAGGGTCCATAGTAACCACTACAGATTTTAAAAATCAAAAAAGAGATTAACTTCAATTTGAAGTTAATCTCTTTTTCTTACGTTTCTATTTAATAAGGTTTTCCATTTGCAACGTGTTTTGCATGTTGCAACAGCGCTGTCATAGTTTCAATAATATGCGGATCGTCAATTTGATAGTACATTAACTTTCCTTCTCGTCTCTGACTAATTATTTGATGCGTTTTTAATAAACTTAATTGATGAGATAAGTTTGTTTGTTCAACATTAAGTATCTTTGATAATTCAGTTACATTATATTCATGTTGTTCCAATAAATAGATTAATTGTAATCTTATTCGATTATTCAATAGCTTAGTTATCATAATTGATTCATCAAGTTCACTTTTTGGAATTTCATTGTACGGTTGCATTATTTTCCTCCTACATAAAGTGCTGAATAGTACCACTTTCTAATAATATATATAGACCTAAGAAAACATAAACAATTAGAGTGATTAAATTACCAAAATTTTGAAAAAATTCTTGGATTTTAGGTAAATTAGTAATCATTTTACTCAACCATGTAATGATACATAAGAATATAAAAAATAGCATCAGTACAATAGGTACATCCCTAATAGATAATGTCGTGAAAAATGGGACGTAGATAGCAAGATTATCTGGTCCACAAGTTGCAATAGTAATCATAATTACATTTAAAATTATGCCTTGACCCGGTTTTCCTAATTTCTCCCGGACCTCATTACCCTCATCTTCATCACTAAAATACATTTTTATACCCATTATAATCGGAATAAGTCCCAAAAATCCTAAGATCCATTCTTCAGGAATCAGTTTTAACCAAAAGGCAGCAATCAAACTAACTGCTATAAGCGTCCCACTACCAAGTAGCTCTCCTATAAATATTAATTTTTCTTCATGTTTATTTTTATACTTAGCAAAAATAATAATTAGAATTAAAAGATAATCGATATTTGTTGAAATGAATGCGAGTACAGTTGAACCTAATAGTGTGACCATTATAGCATCTCCTCTATATGATATATTATTCATATGATATTTTGTTCATGTGAATAATATATCATATGTTAACGTCCATGTAAACGGTTAAATATAAATTTATTAGTACCTTATTTATTCAAAAATATGCTAGAATTAGTTTATTATCTATTACTTCGGAGGAATTCATATGGACTATCTAATACTGTTACTACCTATTTTATTGTTAGCTATTTGGTATATCAGCTTTCACAAAGAACCACGTCAATTAATTAATGGATTTCTGTTCAATATATTTGTCATTTCTTTAATAGGTGTACTCGCTACTTCCCCTATCAATTTTATGAAAAATAGCGCTGTTTTTATTATCATTGTTGGCGCTATAGGTTTGATATTACTTTCAATTGCAACTATTCCATTTTTATTAATTAATACTGGACTAGTCTTTAAACGTGAAAGTTATTCATTAGCTAACATGCTTGGACTACTACTTGCTATTGTTCTTATCATTCGCTGGTTTGTGACACCTTTAATCAGTACGTGGCCTTGGTATCTTCAATTACCATTTAATTTTGCTTCGTTGACTGGCTTATATCTTATGTTCGCTTTTTTAAATTTCTTGTCTGTTAGTATTTTATATAGCTTACGACGTCCAAAATATGATCAAGACTACATCATTGTACTAGGTGCAGGTTTAATCAACGGTTATAAAGTTAGTAAACTACTTGCCAACAGAATCAAACGTGCTACCAATTTTGCGGACAAACAAATACTATTAGGCGGTAAACGCCCGATTATTATTTTTTCAGGTGGGCAAGGTAATGATGAGTCTATTTCAGAAGCACAGGCAATGCAAAAATGGGCCATCGACAGTGGTTATCCAGAAGAATTTACATTACTAGAAGACAAATCAACAACGACTTTTGAAAATATGCGTTTCTCAAAAAAAATAATTGATCTTGATCATAGAGGGGATCATATTTTATTCAGTTCAAATAACTACCATATCTTTCGTGCTGCAATATTTGCACGAATGGTTGGTGTAAATGCTCAAGGCATTGGCGGGAAAACGCCATGGTATTTTTTACCTAATGCGTTCTTGCGTGAATTCATTGCTATCATAATGCTTCATAAAAATCGTCATTTTATAGTTATTTTGTTGCTCCTTTTACTGTCTATTTTTCAACAGCTTTTTAAATAATTATTACTTCAATACTTACTTAAATTAATTAATCTACTTAAAAGGATAAACCTTTAATTTATGTCATATTGACAAAACTCAGTACTATCGTTAGAATTAATTTTTATTAATATCAGTCTTATAAATTAACTATTTTTGTTGTAATCTAAGCATTAGCTAATAAAAGCTAATGCTTTTTTTATACAGTTTTTTAGTAAGGGAGATTTTATTTATGAATGGGATAGATATACACGATAATTTGAAGGTATTACAAGATTTAAAATTTTTAATTTATGACTTTAGTAACCATAGGATTGATTTTCACAATTTTGATATTTTAACTTTAGATTTACCTACCAAACAAATTGATTTAGTCTCAGCCTATCAAGCACAAAAAATTGACCACACTATTGAAGAAATAGCATGGTCAATCATTAATGATAATCATTTATAAACGGATTACTTTAAGCAATAATTCAGCTGTCGCTTCTCTTTTTTCTTTGGGTAAAGAAGCAAGATAATTAATCAAATCCAGCGTTGCAACACCTTTTAAATTTTGATTAGTAAAGAAGTCAGCTAACGTCATATCCAGCGCTTCAGCAATATCTGATAATTTTTTTATTTTAATATTATCTAACTTACCTCGCTCTATCAAAGAAATTAAACTAACAGAAGATTTTGATTTTTCAGCCAGTTGCTCAATGGTCATATTCAATAATTTTCGTTTAGCACGAATTAAAATTCCTATTTTTTTAAGCATATTAAACTCCTAATCAGAAAGGTTCTCTTTATGGTAAAGGTTTTTAAAACAATCAAACAGATTATAGCTTATCTTTTTTTAATATATATATATATACAAAAACCTTTTAAGCTGATAAAATAACTTAAGTTTCGTTTAAGGTTTGTCTTTATTCGTTGATTTAGTAATTTAAATCTAAGGAGGCCACGGGGGGTATTACTAATTCTGCATCTAACAACCTAAAAAAATACATAAGTACCAATGATTAAAATCCTATTTTATGCGATTGAGTTAGCCATTATTTTATAAACTAAAACTCGCTATGTATACACTAGATTTGGTAACTTTTAGTTAAGTAGTCAAAGTTAATCATATTATTAAGGTAGTTAAAAAGGAGATCCAATGATTAAAAAAGAACAAATCTATTATGCGCCTTCAGATGATTTATCTGGGAGTACGACAAAAAAATTCTGTCCTAATTGTGGAAGTGAAGTTCCTAAGGATGGTAATTTCTGTCCTAATTGTAATTTTGATTTACGTGTTAATTCAGTTGCGTCACAGCAACCTGTTACGCCGGTTCAACCAACACAACAACAAATGCCACCTACACAAACACGAACTGCAAATCCTAAATTACCCATCTCAGGTAAAACAAAATTCATCAGAATTTTGATTGGTATTATCGCTCTTATTATTGTTGTTGGCTACTATGCTGGAACAAAATATTACTCAAAAGAAAATCAAATTGAACGAATTACAGATGCATTAAAAACCGATAAAAACATGGAAGCTTATTTTTCAACATCGGATACGGCATTAAAAATTACTGATGAGTCTATGAAACCTGCATCAGATGCATGGGGTAGTACAGACTCTCTTAAAACTTTTAAAAACGAATTAACCAATGGAGCAAGCACTTCAACACATTTTCATTTAAAAGAAAATGGTAAACATTGGTTATTATTCCCTAAATATACGGCTGACTTTTCAACCGTTTCCGTTAACTTATCAACGAATAGCTCTGGGGCTGTTATCAAGATGAATGATAAAAAAGTTGCTACAGCTGACTCTGATAATTACAGTAAAACAATCTCAAATCTAGTTCCCGGTAACTACACAATAGAAGCAGCTGGCTCTATTGATGGTACTAAACTAAATAATAAATCGACTGAGACGCTCACTAGTTCAACTTCTAACGTCAATTTAGATTTAAGTACACTTACTTTTAGAATTAAAAGTATCGCAAATGCTGATATCTATGTTAATTCTAAAAAAGTTGGTACAACTGATGATGATGGTTCTGCAACAATTGGCCCTATTGCCTCTTCTGGAAACAATCGATTGCAGCTTAAAGAAAAGGTCGGAGACAACACTCTCGTTACCAGTGAATACCAAATTTCAGGTAGCGATGATGATAACGACGTAACTTTAAATAATACAGATGAAAATGGCTTTCAAGATAGTTCTAGTAGCAATTTATTCAATATTAATTTTCCTAATATGTTAACTCTAGATGATGCAGAAAGTTATATAGACAATTTATTTACCCAAATTGATGACTACACTATCGATGGTGATGACTCTAATGAGGATTCAAATGATAGTTATGGCTCAATAGGCAGTTTCTTTGTTAATGGCTCAAGCAATGCAGATGCCAAGGCATGGGTGACTATTGCTAAAAATTATCATGATGATGATGCAATCAGTAGTGTCTCTTATGACGCTAAAGTATTATCAGTAACACCGACAGATAAAAATAAATTTGATGTCGCTTATGATGTTACTTATACGTTCGATTTCACTGATAGTGACGATAATTATTCAACTAAAACACAAGTATTTAGATATACTGCTAAAGTTAATTATTCTAATAACGATGACTTCTTAATCAAGTCAATTACACCCGCTAAAAAAATTAGTGAAAAAATTGAAGACAACTAAACTTTGGAGGAAATAATCATGAAAACATGCCCAAACTGTAGTTCACAACAACCAGAAAATGTAAAATTTTGTACAAACTGTGGATTTGCCTTTTCCATTAAACCAGCCCAAGAAACGGCCGCAACACAATCACAAAACGTACAAGAACCAACAAAATTCCAACAACAATACACGCAACAACAAGATACTAAAGCTCAAAATGAGAATATTGAACAAGCTAAAACATTCGCATCAAATTATTGGTCTTATTTCTTAAATGCCATTAAACATCCCACAATTTTAGAAAATGGTCATAAATATTTCGGCTTTACGACAATTATTTTATTCGCCATATTTAATGATATTTTTGTAAAATTAATAATGGATAATGTTGCTAAATCTGTTAATTCAAGTCTATTTTCAGGACTCTTTAACACTCAAAGTACCTATGCGCCAACAATTGACAGTAGTGTCTACGCAAAATTATTTTTCTTAACACTACTAGCTTTTGCCTTTTACATACTAATTGGATTTTTTGTTCGTAATGTTGTTTTAGGCGATAAGAGTGATACCTTACTTTCATTTACAAATCGCTTTACACACTACCTCATGATCAATCTTGTATTAGCTGTCCTTAGTATGCTTTTCATGCTACTTGGAATGAGAGGCCTTGCTGTATTCATGTATGCTTTAATGGCCCTTATCATGAGTATTGCTTTCATTTTATCGATGATTATTGATACAAATCCACTTAAAATAGATAAACTTTACGGCGTTGTCATTGGACAACTTCTATTAGCTTTAGTTTTCATGATTGTTATGTCAGTATTTGCTGTCAGTTTAGCAGCCAACATAGCTTCAATCATCTCTGCAGCTGGATTTTAAGTTTATTGCTTAACCTAATTATAAAAAGTTAAAAAGGCACCAATCAAGTATACTTGATTGGTGCCTTTTCTGCATTTCTGTACTATTAATTATTAACTTTAGCAATCTTACCCTGTTCAATATAAACAGCAAGAATTGATAAATCAGCAGGATTCACACCACTAATACGACTAGCTTGAGCTAATGTTTCTGGTTGAATCTTAATGAATTTTTGACGCGCTTCCGTCGCAATTCCTTCAATAGAATCGTAATCAATATTTGTTGGAATTTTTTTAGCTTCCATACGTTTTAACTTCGCAACTTTTTCTTGTGCTTTTTTAATATAGCCTTCGTACTTAAATTGGATTTCTACTTGTTCAATAATTCTATGGTCTAATTCATGGTCAGGACCTGGAATAAACTTCTCAATGTCTGCGTAAGTTACCTCAGGGCGACGTAAAAATTCATTAGCCAACACGCCATCTTTCAAAGCGGCACTATTATGTTCTGCTAAGAATGCATTCACATCTTCAGTAGGTTTAATACGGAATGATTGTAATCTAGCTTTTTCGGCTTCAATTTCAGCTTTTTTAGCTTTAAAAATAGCTAATCTCTTTTCAGAAATTAAACCAATATCATATCCTTTTTCAGTTAAACGTAAATCAGCGTTATCATGACGTAAGATTAAGCGATATTCAGCACGAGATGTTAATAGACGATAAGGTTCGTTTGTCCCTTTTGTTACTAAATCATCAATCATAACACCGATATAAGCGTCACTTCGATTTAACGTAAAATCTTCGCGGCCTAAAGCACGTAACCCAGCGTTAATTCCTGCCATTATTCCTTGTCCAGCAGCTTCTTCATATCCAGAAGTCCCGTTTGTTTGACCAGCGGTATATAAATTCTTCACTAATTTAGTTTCAAGCGTTGGTCGTAATTGATAAGGAGCCACGACATCATATTCAATCGCATAACCCGGACGCATTAATTCAGCGTTTTCAAGGCCCTTAATTGAATGAATAATATCTTGTTGGACTTCTTCCGGCATTGACGTAGAAAGGCCCTGAACGTAAAATTCGTCCGTTGAACGGCCTTCTGGTTCTAAGAAGAGCTGATGACGAGGTTTATCAGAGAAACGAACAATTTTATCTTCAATAGATGGACAGTAACGTGGACCCACACCTTTAATAATTCCTGAGAACATAGGTGCACGATCAAGGTTAGCATTAATAATCTCATGCGTTTTCAAGTTGGTATACGTTAACCAACAAGATAATTGATTTTTAACATCAATATAATCTTCATCAGGTGTTTCAAAACTAAAGTGGTTAGGTTCAACATCCCCTGGTTGTTCATCAGTCACACTGTAATCAATTGTATTCCCATCAACACGAGGTGGTGTTCCAGTTTTAAAACGTTCTAAATCAAATCCAAGAGCTTCAAGATTTTCAGATAATTTAATTGCAGGTTGTGAATTATTAGGACCTGATGAATAACTCAATTCGCCAATAATAATCTTACCGCGAGCAGCCGTTCCAACTGTTAAAACAACACTTTTAGAACGGTATTTTGCCCCAGTATTTGTTACAACACCATGACATTCGCCATCTTCAACAATTAAACTATCGACTGTTCCTTGACGTAACGTTAGGTTTTCTTCTTTTTCCATTGTATGTTTCATTTCACTTGAATAAAGATGTTTATCAGCTTGTGCCCGTAATGCTCTAACAGCTGGACCTTTACCAGTATTTAACATACGCATTTGTACATAAGTTTTATCGATGTTACGACCCATTTCGCCACCTAAGGCATCAATTTCACGTACAACAATTCCTTTAGCTGGACCACCAATTGAAGGATTACATGGCATAAAAGCAACCATGTCTAAACTAATTGTGATAAGTAATGTTTTATTACCCATTCGTGCAGCAGCGAGTGCTGCTTCTGAACCAGCATGTCCAGCACCAACCACAATTACATCATAATCTGGGCCGTCATAAGTTTTAATGTCCATTTATATTCTCCTATTTACTAACAATTATTTACCTAAACAGAATTGACTAAATAATTCTGTGAGTAATTCATCTTTGTAGCTATCACCAGTGATTTCACCAAGTAATTCCCAACTTCTAGTCATGTCAATTTGAACTAAATCGATTGGCATACCGGAAGCAATCCCAGTGATCACATCATCTAAAGCAGTCTCAGCTTGATTTAACAAGCCAATATGACGAGAATTAGTAATCATAACTGTTGTTTGGCTATTTTCAATTCCACCAAAGAATAAGTTAGCAATTTTTTCTTCAAGTTGCTTCACACCTTCATGATTTAAGACAGAAATAGAAATAATTTCCGTTGGATCAACCATACTTTCTAATTCTTTACGATCTAGATTTTCTGGTAAATCTGTTTTATTTAAGATAACAATTCGTTTATCATTCTGTGTTAATTTAATGAGCTGCTTATCTTCAGCAGACAAAGGTTCATTGCTATTCAAAACAAGCATGACTAAATCAGCTTGAACAATCGCTTCTTTCGAACGTTCAACCCCAATTTTTTCAACCTTATCTTCTGTATCACGAATACCGGCAGTGTCTACCAATTTCAAAGGTACACCCATAACGTTAACGTATTCTTCAATCACATCACGCGTTGTTCCAGCAACATCAGTTACAATGGCTTTATCTTCATGTAATAAGTGATTCAAAAGACTTGATTTACCAACATTAGGTCGACCAATTATGGCAGTAGCTAATCCTTCACGTAATACTTTACCTTGTTGCGCTGTTTGTAGTAATTCTTGAACATATTGCTTAACATCACGTGCTTTTTCAAGCAATAATTTAGTCGTCATTTCTTCACCAGCATCGTATTCTGGATAATCAATATTAACTTCAACTAATGCCAAAACATCTACGATATCTTTACGTAAATTGCGGATTAGACGTGCTAAATTACCATCTAACTGATTTAGTGCAACTTTCATTGAGCGATCTGTTTTAGCACGAATTAAATCCATAACAGCCTCAGCTTGAGATAAATCAATTCGACCATTTAAGAATGCTCGTTTTGTAAATTCACCAGGTTCAGCTAAGCGTGCCCCATTACTTAATAATAATTGTAAAATTTGATTCGTTGGTACAATACCACCATGACAGTTAATTTCAATCACATCTTCACGTGTAAATGTTTTAGGTGCTAACATAACTGAGACCATGACCTCATCGACTTCTTCATCCGTTTTAGGATTTAAAATATGTCCGTAGTTAATGGTATGACTATCAACGTTACCTAAATTTTTCCCTTTAAATACATTATTAGCAATTTGAACGGCATCCTCACCACTTAATCGAACAATTGAAATGGCACCTTCACCAGGTGGTGTTGATATAGCGGCAATTGTATCAAATTCTGTTAATTCTGGCATATCTTTAAATACTCCCTTCAAGTGCTCTATTAGCAGTTAATTAATCATATTCTTTAAATTTTTTCAAACAAAAAAAGGGCCCACTCCACGCCCTAAAAGGACGTGGATAAAGCACCTTCACTACTTTATCTAATATTAAGTTCAATGCCAATAATATACTTTTTTTACCGACATTTGTCAACAAGTCTGTTTGATGATTCTAATTCACTAACCACGAATACCGCGATTTTCTAATTTATTAGTAATCACTTTTAATTCATTAACATAACCAAGATATTCTTCTTCAGTCATATCAAATGAAGTAAAACAATTCGACATTTGTTTCATAATTCTATGTTTACTTCTTTTAGCTTTTCCAGTCAATGAGACATTCACACGGCGTTCATCCTCAGGATCTCTAGTCCGAAGAATCCAATCATCCTTTTCCATACGTTTTAAAAGTGGTGTTAATGTTCCGTTATCTAGATGTAACTTCGCACCAAGTTCCTTCACCATAACAGGTGACGTTTCCCACAATGAAAGTAACGTAATATATTGCGGATACGTTAAGCTAAATTCCTTCAGTGATTCTGTATAAAATTTATTGTAATCTTTTTGTGCTGTGTAAATAGCAAAACATAGTTCATCTTCTAATTTTTCTGGATCATGTTTTAAAGCCATGGGTGGGGACTCCCTTCTATTACTGACTATTTTTTATTTTTAGGCGCTACAATTACTGAGCGCTTAGGTTCTGTTCCAATCGATGTTGTTTTGATTCGGTTATTTCGTGCTAAATAAAAATGAATTTGCTTACGTTCGTTAGCAGGCATCGGGTCTAATTGTACCGTCTCACCCGTTCTAATAACATCCTTGGCCACTTTAATTGCAAGGCGCTCAATCGTTTCTTCGCGACGTTTACGGTAGCCACCAACATCTAGAATAACATTCATTCTGCTAACTGCTTTTTGATTCATATTAACTTGTGCTAAATATTGCAAAGCATTTAAACTTTTACCGTGTTTACCAATTAATAATCCTTGTTTACTCGTATTAAAATCATATGTTACCTGACGGCGCTCAAATTGAACATTAATTTCTGTATCAATACCCATTAATTCTGTAATGTCGGCCAAATAATAACCAACATCATGAACTGCTTTTTCATTAAGTTGACTTCTAGCAGCTTTTTCTGCTGCTGTTAGAGGCTTTGATGTAACACTATCTTTTTTTTCATCAATAATTTTCTTGCTTACTGGTTTTTCTGTTATTTTTTTTTCAATTAATTCAACTTCTGCCTTTTTGCGGCCAAAAAATAAAAATCCAGACTTACCTTCATTGATTATTTTAATTTCAATCTGTGTTTTTTCAAGCTTTAATGCAGCCAAACCGTTACTCACAGCTTGATCAACATTTTTTCCAGTAAATATGGGCATGTTCATCCTCCAAATATAATTATCATCGTTATATTATAGCACTAATTGACCCCTTATCTATACCCTTTTTCAGAACGATTTTTTTGAAAAGTTCTTTCATTTGACAAAATCTATAGGACTCAGCCTATAATGAAAATACTAAATATAAAAACTCGGAGGATTAATTCTATGAATAAATTAACAGACACATATGAATTAGCAAATGGTGTCAAAATTCCTGTTGTTGGTTTTGGTACTTGGCAAACACCAAGTGGTGATGTTGCTAAAGCATCTGTAAAATCAGCATTAGCTTCTGGTTACATACATTTAGATACTGCTGAAATGTACCACAATGAAAGTAGTGTTGGAGAAGGTATTGCCGAAAGCGGTGTTGCTCGTGAAGATATCTTTTTAACAAGTAAATTAGCTAATACAGCTCATACGTACGATGAAACACAAACAGCATTTGCACGAACATTAAAAGATTTAGGTGTTGATTACCTTGATTTATTCTTGATTCACTGGCCAAATCCTGCTGCTTATCGTGAAGATAATTGGGAAAGTCATCTTCAAGAAACATGGCGTGCATTTGAAGATCTTTATAATGAAGGTAAAATTAAAGCCATTGGTGTTTCTAACTTCCGTCCTCGTCATTTTAAAATTTTGGAAGAAACACAAACAATTACACCAATGATTAATCAAATTAGATTAGCTCCTGGTGATACTCCCAAAGAGACAATTGATTATTGTCACAAGCATAATATTCAATTAGAAGCTTATAGCCCATTAGGAACTGGTGCTATCTTTACGGAACCAACAATGGTTAAAATTGCTAATCGTATTGGTCGCAGTGTTGCACAAGTTACCTTACGTTGGTCATTACAAAATGGATTCTTACCACTTCCCAAATCTGTTCATGCTGACAGAATTGAAGAAAATACTCATTTATTTGATTTTGAATTATCTGATGAAGACATGGCAGAAATCAACTCTCTAGATGGTGTTGTTGGTCATGCTCAAGATCCAGATACAGCAACTTTCTAAAATGTTTCACGTGAAACAAAAATGCGTAACCAGATATATTCTGGTTACGCATTTTTAGTTATCTATAGTTTGATGATGCATTTGGCATGACTATTGCACATATGATGTAAACAATAATACCAGGGAATGCTGCACTCAGGACACTTAAAAGAACGTACCCTATTCTTGTTAATGTTGGGTCCCAGTTAAAAAATTCAGCAATACCACCGACAACACCAGCAATAATTCTATTATTAGATTTTGTTAATTTTCTCAATTTTAATCCTCCTCTTGTTAACCTTTTATGTAATTATATCCAAAATAAAAAACCAAAGCCACTAAATGGACTTTGGTTTTCAAAAATTACTTTTTGTTACGGCCCTTATAAGCTTTCTTTTTCGCTTTTTTAATAGCCTGTACTTTTTCTTTTTCAAGACGTACTTTTTCTTCACGTTCACGTGTAATTTTAAATGGATTATTAATTAACAATGTTTGTCCAACTGAGAATGCATTGGTAATAACCCAATATAATGACAAGGCTGATGGTAAGTTAACAGCTGTCACAAGAATCATTATTGGTGTACCATAAACCATCATCGTTGACATTGAGTTTGCTTCAGGTTGGGACATAACACCCAACTTAGAAACAAAGTAAGTTAAGATTGCAGCAAAAATTGGTAAGATGAAGTACGGATCTTTATCACCAAGCTGTAACCATAAAAATTCACCCGTCTTCAAAACGTTCGTTCTCAAAATAGCTTGATAAAGAGCTAATAAAATCGGCATCTGTACTAATAATGGTAAACATCCAGCAACAGGATTAATGCCTGCTTCTGCATATAATTTCTGTTGTTCTTCACGTAATTTTTGAACAGTTGCAGCATCTTTACCAGAATGCTTAGCTTGAAGTGCCTTCAATTGAGGTTGAACTTCAGCTGTTTTACGCATACTTTTTGTTTGATAAATCATTAATGGTAATAAAATAACCCTAATGATTATGGTAAAGATGATAATACCAACACCATAGTTCCCACCAAATAATTTTGAAAGGAAAATAATAGCCCTAGAGAAACTGAGGATGATACCGCCATCCCAAATTCCTGTACTATTTTCCGTTATTGGTGTTGTACTACATCCCGCTAGGACTAACATTAACCCCAACATACTTAATAGGACTAAAAATCGCTTACTCTTCTTTTTCACAAGAATACCCTCGCTCACTTTATTAGTCTAAAATTTTAGCTATTTTTAAAACATGTGTTAATTGTTTCTTGGATTCCTCTTGCGACAACCAAGCAACAGATGGTCTAGCAATAACCAAAAAATCGCAATCTTGTTTAAGATCTGGTTTCAATTCTAACAACGATTGACGAATACGGCGTTTAACCCAATTACGAGCAACAGCATTCCCAATACGTTTTCCAACTGAAATTCCAACTCTAAAATGAGCTTGTTCTGGTTTTTCCATCATATATATAACATACTTTCGGTTCGCACAAGATTGACCTTTTTTAAAAACTGTTTGGAACTCTGCTTCTTTTTTAACGCGATATGATTTTCTCATGTAATATCTCCAGTTAAATAGATACTGTATCTTTGTAATAAAAAAAACCACTGAAATCAGTGGTCTATGCAGACAATACTTTTCTACCTTTACGGCGTCTACGTGCTAAGACGTTACGGCCGCCTTTTGTACTCATGCGTTTACGGAAACCATGCACGCGTTCACGGTGACGTTTTTTAGGTTGGTATGTTCTTTTCATAATTTAGGCACCTCCTTAAATACTTAATGTTTCAACTAATCGGTATCTTGATAAAAATAAGATACCAGTGACGTCAATTTCACTTACCGGAATATAATACCATACTTCTTTCTTCTATGAAAGAAAATTATTAGAATTCAATGTAATTTAGTTATCCACACTTTTTCGCTATTTATTTTTTAGTTGTGGATGAGTTGTGAAACACATCTTGTCGTCCACAACTCGGAACACACACTTTTTCACAATAAACAGCCTGTTAATAAGTTATACACACCCTTAACTAAAAACTGTTAATAACTAATGAAAATCCTTTAATAACATACTTTATTTCAATCACTCATTTGTGGATAACATGGCAAACAAAACTGGTTTATCTTTTTATGCCCACCCCTGTGGAAAACTTATTAATGACCCTGTTATTATTTTTTACACATTTTTTTAAACCTGTGGAAAACCCTTCTTTAAAATGCTAAACTGTAGTTACGATTTATTTAAACAAGGAGGCTTTTTGTGCTTACTCTCGAAAATTTATGGTCCTCACTGACTGATTATTTCAAAACGCAACTCAACCCTGTTAGTTACGAAACTTGGATTTCATCAGCTGAACCAAAACAATTTATTAATAACGACCTTATTATTGAGCTACCCTCCCAGCTACATAAAACTTACTGGATACAACATCTAGCACCAAAAGTTGTTGCGTTTCTTTACGAATCAACTGGTGAAGAAATCAATCCCGTTTTAAAAATAAAGGGTGAATTAACCGCGGGCGGCCAATCAAATATGGCAGTATCAAATAGTTCAAACTCTAATAACGATAATGTCCCTACCTTTATGCGTGATGCCAAATTAAACGATAGATATACCTTTAGTACCTTCGTTACTGGAAAAGGTAATCAGATGGCCCACGCTGCTGCTTTGGTTGTTTCTGAAGAACCTGGCCGCTTGTACAACCCGCTCTTTTTCTATGGTGGTGTTGGTTTGGGTAAAACCCATTTAATGCACGCAATTGGTCACCAAATGCTTCTAAACAATCCTGATGCAAAAGTAAAATACGTTACAAGTGAAGCATTTACTAACGGCTTCATTAACTCACTTCGAAATAATACGCCCGAAGATTTCCGAAAAGAATATCGTAGTGTTGATCTCTTACTGGTGGATGATATTCAATTTTTTGCCGATAAAGAATCAACACAAGAAGAATTTTTCCATACATTTAACTCTTTATATGATGATAAAAAACAAATTGTCTTATCATCTGATCGTTTACCAAACGAAATACCAAAATTACAAAAACGTCTTATATCTCGCTTTAAATGGGGTCTTTCAGTTGATATAACCCCTCCTGATTTAGAAACTAGAATTGCTATTTTAAGAAATAAATCTGATGCTGAAAATCTTGAAATACCAGATGATACATTAAGTTATATTGCTGGCCAAATCGATTCGAATATTCGTGAACTTGAAGGCGCTTTGGTTAGAGTACAAGCGTACGCGACCTTATCAAACTCAGAAATAACAACGAGTTTAGCCGCCGATGCCTTAAAAAACTTAAGTTTAAAAGATAAATCAAATGAAATTTCAATTGCTATTGTTCAAGATCGGGTTGCTAAATATTTCCACGTTACTGTGGGCGATTTAAAAGGAAAAAAACGTGTTAAAGCAATTGTTATGCCACGTCAAATTGCTATGTACTTAAGTCGCGAACTTACCGACAATTCCTTACCTAAGATTGGATCTGAATTTGGTGGTAAGGATCATACAACGGTTATTCATGCTCACGAAAAAATTGCTGTAATGTTAGAAACTGATGACAAACTTCAGCGTCAAATTTCAGATCTTAAGAGTGAACTTAACCAATAATAGTTGTGGGCAATTGTGGATAAGGCGGCTTGTTTACTCACAGGTTATCCACATGTGAATTCTTTTATTTACATGGTCCCAACGTATTTCTTAACATGATTAACAGGCCCTACTACTGCTTCTATTCTTTTATTACTTAATTAATAACTAAACTTACCGGAGGATTTACTATGGAATTTACAATTAATCGATCAGCATTCATTAAACAATTAACAGATGTTCAAAGAGCTATTTCTTCAAAAACAACAATTCCTATATTAACGGGTATCAAAGTTGTCTTAACTGCTTCTGGTTTACTTTTAACAGGTAGTGATGCAGATGTTTCTATTGAAACTTTTTTATCTGTTGAAGATGAATCTAATAACTTAACAATTGAATCAACTGGTGAAATTGTGCTACCTGCACGATTCTTTAGCGAAATTGTTAAAAAATTACCGCAAGATACTTTTTCATTAACAGTGACTGATGGTTATCAAACTGAGATTACTTCTGGATCAGCCTCATTCAATATTAATGGGTTAGATGCAAATAACTATCCTCACTTACCAGAAATTGATACTGATGATAATTTAATTTTTTCGGGATCAATCTTAAAACAAATTATTAGCCAAACTGTTATTGCCGTTTCTAACCAAGAAAGTCGCCCTATTTTAACTGGTGTTCACTTTGTCATTGAAAATGGTGAGTTTTTAGCAGTCGCAACAGATAGTCATCGTTTGAGCCAACGTAAAATTACATTGGAAGGCGCAAACGATGCAAAATATGATGTTATTATTCCTGGTAAATCTTTAGTAGAATTATCACGAATGATTGACGATTCTAATCCAGATATTGAAATGCGTATTTCAGAAAACCAAGTACTCTTTATTCTTGGAAATACCTCATTTTATTCACGTTTATTAGAAGGAAATTATCCTGATACAACTCGTCTAATTCCTAAAGAATCAGCTACAGACATTGAGTTTAATGCGCCTAAATTATTATCAGCAATTGAACGTGCGTCATTACTATCACATGAAAGCCGTAATAACGTTGTTAAACTAGCGATTAATACGGCAGAACAAAAAGTTGTCATTTATAGTAACTCGCCTGATGTTGGTAATGTTGAGGAAGCATTAGAATTTAGCAATTTATCAGGAAATGATCTTGAAATTTCATTTAATCCAGACTATATGAAAGATGCTTTAAGATCATTTGGACAAACTGAAATTAAAGTTGCGTTTACACAACCATTACGACCATTTACCTTAGTCCCAACTGAAGATACAACGCAATTTATTCAATTAATTACACCAGTTCGAACATTCTAATTAATTGTTCGTGTATGAATAACTAATAAAAATAGAGTAAAAGCAGCCAATAAAACTGTTTTTACTCTATTTTTTTAGGTAAATTATATTAAAAGTGAGAAATGAATTTTATGGTTTGATTTTGACTAAAAAAATAAGGCAATAGTGAATTGTAGTCATTTAATTAAAAATATAGCCTTTTAAGTAATTTTAGAGTAAAAAGACTAATTAAAACTTAAATCGCTTAAATCGGCTTAAAATGAGATGTGAAATTGTAATTTTGCGAAAAAAAAGGTATAATAGAAAAGGAAGAAAATGGAGGTTGACGACAATTGAAATCAGATATTTATTTAGAAACACCTTACATGATGCTACAACAAGTTTTGAAATCAGAAACAATTATTAATTCTGGTGGCGAAGCAAAATGGTTTTTACGTGAAAATGAAGTCCTTGTAAATGGTGAATTAGAAGACCGACGTGGACGTAAATTATACCCTGGCGATGTTATTGAAGTTCCAGGTATTGCAATTATTACGATGCATTCAATGGACGAAAAGTAGGCTTATCAATGTATCTAGAAAATTTAACCTTGAGGGATTATCGTAACTATGAAGATTTAAATATCTCATTTTCACCAGCAATCAATATATTACTTGGTGAAAATGCTCAGGGTAAAACGAATTTATTGGAAGCAATTTATGTGTTATCAATGACTCGAAGTCATAGAACGAATAATGATAAAGAGTTGATTAAGTGGGATAAGACAGCTGCGATAATCCAAGGTCGGGTGAATAAGCAAGTAGGGTCATTGCCACTCGAGATTCAAATTAATTCTAAAGGTAAAAAAGCTAAAGTTAATCATCTTGAACAGGCCAAATTGTCACAGTACATTGGACAGTTCAATGTGATTTTGTTTGCACCAGAGGATTTAGCCCTTGTAAAGGGTGCCCCATCAGTAAGAAGAAGATTTGTTGATATGGAATTTGGCCAAATTAATGCACGTTATTTATATAATTTAGGTCAATACCGAACTATTTTGAAACAGCGTAATCAATATCTAAAACAGTTACAGCATAAAAAAGACCAAGATTTAGTTTTTTTAGATGTATTATCTGATCAATTAGCTGCTTTTGGCGCAGAAATTGTACATCAACGCTTAATATTTCTTAAACAACTTGAATTCTGGGCTAACCAATTACAAGAAGAGATTACACAGTCCGCTGAAACGTTAACATTTGAGTATGCCACTCATTTGGAAAACGCGTCAGAAAAAACGATTGAACAGTTGTATACGCAATTACAAAATGATTTAAAAAAATCAATAAAAAAAGAAATATTTCAAGGGACAACCTTAGCTGGGCCACATCGTGATGATGTGCGTTTTTTAATTAACGGCAAAAACGTTCAAACATATGGATCTCAAGGACAACAAAGAACAACAGCATTATCAGTCAAATTAGCCGAAATTGAGTTAATGAAAGAGGAAACTGGGGAATATCCAGTCCTTCTTTTGGATGATGTTCTTTCTGAATTGGATGATATGCGTCAAACACATCTTTTGAAGACGATTCAAAATAAGGTTCAAACATTTTTAACAACACCAAACTTAAGTGGTATTGCTAGATCGTTAATTAATGAACCTAAGATTTTTCATATTAATCAAGGTAACTTACTCGAAGAGGAGGAACATATAGTTGACTGATCAAGAGAAACAAGCTGAAATAGCAGAAGAATTACATGAAGAAAAAGCAAAAGAATATGATGCGAGCCAAATTCAAGTTTTAGAAGGACTTGAAGCTGTTAGAAAACGTCCCGGTATGTATATTGGAACAACGGCTTCACAAGGTCTTCATCACTTAGTTTGGGAAATTATTGATAATGGTATCGATGAAGCATTGGCTGGTTTTGCCGATGAAATTAATGTTGTTGTCGAAAAAGACAACAGTATAACAGTTCGTGATAATGGACGTGGTATCCCTGTTGATATCCAAGCAAAAACAGGCCGTCCAGCGCTTGAAACCGTTTTTACAATTTTACATGCTGGGGGTAAATTTGGCGGTGGTGGTTATAAAGTTTCTGGTGGACTTCATGGAGTTGGTGCTTCAGTTGTTAATGCATTATCAACTGAGCTAGATGTTCAGGTTATTCGTGAAGGTAAAGTCTACGGTATGGACTTTGCTCGCGGTAAAGTTAAAACAGAGATGTCAGTTGTAGGTGAAGCACCTGAAAATGAACATGCAACGATTGTTCATTTTGTACCGGATTCTGATATTTTTACGGAAACAACTGTCTATGATATTAAAGTATTAACAACGCGAATTCGTGAATTAGCATTCTTGAATAAAGGCCTTAAAATTACGATTGATGATAAACGTGATGGTGGACCCGGATTACAAGAATTCCATTATGCCGGTGGTATTAAGCATTATGTTGAATACTTAAATAAAAATAAAGATGTTATTTTCCCAGAACCTATCTATGTTGAAGGTGAACAAAAAGGGATTATTGTTGAAGTTGCCCTCCAATATACAGATGATTATCATAGTAATTTATTAACTTTCACAAATAATATTCATACTTATGAGGGTGGTACTCATGAATCTGGTTTTAAGACAGCCTTAACCCGGGTTATAAATGATTACGCTCGTAAAAATAATCTTATGAAAGAAAATGATGCTAATCTTTCTGGTGAAGATGTTCGTGAAGGATTGACGGCTGTTGTCAGTATTAAACATCCAGATCCTCAATTTGAAGGTCAAACAAAAACAAAATTAGGTAATTCAGATGCGCGTACGGTTACTGATCGTACTTTCTCTGAACATTTTACTAAGTTTTTAATGGAAAATCCTAAAGAAGCTAAAATTATTGTAGAAAAAGGCTTATTAGCTGCTAGAGCTCGAGTAGCTGCTAAACATGCTCGTGAAGTAACACGTAAAAAAAGTGGGCTTGAAATCAGTAACTTACCCGGTAAGTTAGCTGATAATACAAGTAAAGATCCTGCAATTAGTGAATTATTTATCGTCGAAGGTGATTCAGCCGGCGGTTCAGCTAAACAGGGTCGTTCACGGTTAACACAAGCTATCTTACCGATTCGTGGTAAGATTTTGAATGTTGAAAAAGCAAGTTTAGATAAAATTTTAGCCAATGAAGAAATTCGTTCATTATTTACAGCTATGGGAACAGGTTTTGGTGGCGAATTTAATGTTGAAAAAGCTAATTATCATAAATTAATTATTATGACTGATGCTGATGTCGATGGTGCCCATATTAGAACGTTATTATTAACACTGTTCTATCGTTACATGCGTCCACTTGTTGAAGCAGGATTCGTGTATATTGCGCAACCACCTTTATATCAAATTAGACAAGGTAAGATGATTCGTTATGTCGATACTGAAGAAGAATTAGAAGAAATTCAAGGGCAATTGGCACCAACACCAAAACCCGTTATTCAACGATATAAAGGTCTTGGAGAAATGGATGCTTCTCAATTGTGGGAAACAACTATGGATCCAGATGCTCGTCGTTTATTACGTGTTAACGTCGACGATGCCATTGAAGCTAATGATGTCTTTAATATGTTAATGGGTGATCGTGTAGAACCTAGACGTGAATTTATTGAAAAAAATGCCACTTACGTAGAAAACTTAGATATTTAAAAACTTAGTCGTAAAGGAGGTTGAAAATTTTGGCAGAAGAATTACCAGCTACAAGCCGGATAAAAGATGTTAATCTTTCCGGAGAAATGAAAAAATCATTCTTGGATTATGCTATGAGCGTTATTGTTGCTCGTGCACTTCCTGATGTTCGAGATGGGTTGAAACCTGTCCATCGTCGTATTTTATACGGGATGAGTGAATTAGGGATTACGCCTGATAAACCATACAAAAAATCAGCTAGAATTGTTGGGGATGTTATGGGTAAGTACCATCCTCATGGTGATTCATCGATTTATGAAGCGATGGTTCGTATGGCCCAAGACTTTAGTTACCGTTACATGTTAGTTGATGGGCATGGTAACTTTGGTTCTGTCGATGGTGATGGCGCTGCTGCTATGCGTTATACTGAAGCTAGAATGAGTAAAATAGCTGTTGAAATGATGCGTGATATCAATAAAGATACCATTGATTTCATGGATAATTACGATGGCAGTGAACATGAACCAGTTGTTTTACCTGCGCGTTTTCCTAACTTATTAGTTAATGGTGCAACAGGTATTGCCGTTGGTATGACAACGAATATTCCGCCACATAATTTGTCAGAAGTTATTTCTGGATTACATATTTTGATGGATAATCCTGATGCAACTGTGGCTGATTTGATGGAGGCTATCCCTGGTCCTGATTTTCCAACTGGGGCTACTGTTCTAGGTAAATCTGGTATTCGTAAAGCTTACGAAACAGGTAAGGGAACAATAACAATTCGTTCAAAAGTTGAAATTGAAGAACAAAAGAATGGTAAAGAACGTATTATCGTTGATGAACTTCCTTACATGGTTAATAAAGCACGTTTAATTGAACGTATTGCTGATTTAGCTCGTGATAAAAAAATTGAAGGTATCACTGATATTAATGATGAGTCTGATCGTGAAGGATTACGAATTGTGATCGATATTCGTCGTGATATGAGTGCTTCAGTTGTGTTGAATAACCTTTATAAATTAACGTTATTACAAACATCTTTCAGTTTTAATATGCTAGCAATCGTTAATGGTATTCCAAAAGTTCTAAGTTTAAAGGAAATGCTTGTTTATTACCTTGAACATCAAGAAAAAGTTATCCGTCGTCGTACGCAATTTGAATTGAAAAAGGCACGTGCTCGCGCACATATCCTTGAAGGTTTAAGAATTGCACTCGATCATATTGATGAAATTATTAGAATTATCCGTAGCTCAAATACGGGTGAACTTGCTAAAAATCAATTGATGGGTAATTATGGTTTATCAGATAAACAAGCTCAAGCTATTTTAGATATGCGATTAGTTCGTTTAACTGGTTTAGAACGTGAAAAAATTGAAGAAGAATATCAAAATTTAATGGCATCAATCGCTGATTTTGAAGATATTTTGGCTCATGACTCACGTATTCATGATATTATTTATCAAGAATTGTTAGATTTACAAGCTAAATTTGGTGATGAACGTCGTACTGAATTATTAATTGGCGAAGTATTGAATCTTGAAGATGAAGATTTGATTGAAGAAGAAGAAGTTATGATTACATTAACGCATAACGGTTATGTAAAACGTCTTGCAACTGATGAATTCAAAGCACAAAACCGTGGTGGCCGTGGCGTTCAAGGTATGGGTGTTCATGATGATGACTTTATTGAACATCTTGTGTCGACATCAACGCATGATACCCTACTATTCTTCACGAATGCTGGTAAAGTGTACCGTATGAAGGGGTATGAAATTCCTGAATATGGACGCACAGCTAAAGGAATTCCTGTCATTAATCTTTTAGGGGTTAATTCTGGTGAGAAAATCCAAGCTGTTATCAACGTAAGCAAGCAAGAAAATGATGAACGTTATCTTTTCTTTACGACGCTTAACGGAACAGTTAAGAGAACACCGGTGTCAGAATTTTCTAACATACGAAATAATGGTTTAAAAGCGATTAAATTGCATGATGAAGATGAATTAATTAACGTTGCTATCACAGATGGCACGCAGAATATGATTATTGGAACGCATCGAGGTTACGCAGTATCATTTGCTGAAAATGATGTTCGTTCAATGGGTCGTTCTGCTTCTGGTGTTCGTGGTATTCGGTTAAGAGAAGATGATTACGTTGTAGGAGCTGATTTATTAGCTGCTGATAGTCACGTATTTATCATTTCTGAAAAAGGATACGGTAAGCAAACACCCGCTTCGGCTTATGCAATTAAAGGCCGTGGTGGAAAAGGAATTAAGACAGCTAACATTTCTGAAAAGAATGGACCAATTGCTGGGTTAGCAACCGTTCAAGGTGATGAAGATATCATGTTAATTACGGATCAAGGTGTTATGATTCGCTTTAATGTGAAGAACGTGTCAAAAACGGGCCGTGCTACTTTAGGAGTTCATTTAATTCGAATTGATGAGAATGCTAAAGTTGCAACAATGGCAAAAGTTGAAGCTACTCCTGAAGAAACAACTACTATTTTAGATGCAGTTGTATCAGACGTTGAAAGTGAAACAAATGACTTAGAATAAACTAAATTAAAAAAATAAAATAAAATCCTAATTAACGGCGTACTTAATAAGTGTGTAGTTAATTAGGATTTTCTTGCTTTAAGTGAATGGCAGTGATATAATTTTAGTTCGTAAGTGTCTATGGCATTAAATAGATAACTTTCCTTGTTCTTGCCACGAGGTAAGGACCTAAAGTCCATAAGGAGGTGTAAACAGTCATGAGTAAATATGAAATTACTTATATCATCCGTACCGATCTTGATGAAGCAGCTAAAGCAGCTTTGATCGAACGTTTCGATGGTATTTTAACAAGTAATGGTGCAGAAATCGTTACTTCAAAAGACTGGTCAAAACGTCGTCTTGCATACGAAATCAGCGGTTATAATGAAGGTATCTACCATATCATTAATGCTACAGCCGATGACGATATCGCAATTAACGAATTTGATCGTCTTTCAAAGATTAATGAAGGAATCTTGCGTCATATGATCATTAACAGAGATGAAAAATAATTCATTTTAATAAAATAACGGAGAGGAGCAATACATTATGATTAATAGAACAGTACTTGTCGGACGTTTAACAAGAGACCCTGATTTACGCTACACAGCTAGTGGTGCTGCAGTTGCAACTTTTACAGTTGCAGTTAATCGACAATTCACGAACGCTTCTGGCGAACGTGAAGCCGATTTTATTAACTGTGTTATCTGGCGAAAAGCAGCCGAGAACTTCGCTAACTTTACGCATAAAGGTTCTTTAATTGGTGTCGATGGACGAATTCAAACGCGTTCATATGATAATCAACAAGGAACTCGCGTGTATGTTACTGAAGTTGTCGTAGAAAACTTTTCGTTGCTTGAATCAAAATCTCAATCAAGCCAACAACAAGGTAACGCTAATAATCAAAGCAGCGCTCCTCAATCAAGTTCATCATCAAATAACAATGCTAACCCATTTGGTGGCGCAAGTTCGAATAATAATTCAAACACAACGCAATCTAATGATTCAGCAACAGTTGATCCATTTGCAAATAATGGCCAACAAATTGATATTTCTGATGACGACCTACCATTCTAATTAGAGGAGGAAACTCACATGGCACAACAACAACAACGTAGAGGTGGTGGCGGTGGCGCACGTCGTCGACGTAAAGTTGACTTCATCGCAGCTAACCACATCGATTATATCGATTATAAAGATACAGACTTGTTAAAACGTTTCATTTCAGAACGTGGTAAGATTTTACCTCGTCGTGTTACGGGAACAAGCGCTAAAAACCAACGCAGTTTAACAATTGCAATTAAACGCTCACGTATTATGGGCTTATTACCATTCGTTTCAGAAGAATAGTAATATCTAGGGAAGACTATGCAAATAGTCTTCCCTTTTTTTGTACTATCAGCAAGATTTGTGCAGGTAAATGGGGAATGTGATAAAATAGATAACATCTAGGATTTACAGATGAGGAGATACTATGAAAAAGTTCCTTTCAAACGAGAAACTTCCCAGTTTTTTGAAGAATGAACGCTTAAGATGGATTGCGATTTTTATCGTAATTATGTCTTTATTTAGTGTTGTTCTGTCTTTTACAGTTAATTTATTTTTAGGACTTATATTGTTAATTATTGCGTTGGGTGCTACCAGCGCAAGTATGTATATTATGTCCCAAATTACGGCAAATACTAATGAATATATATCGGAATTATCATATCGTATTAAACGTAGTGAACAAGAAGCGCTTATCAAAATGCCAATTGGTATTTTGATTTTTAACGAACAAAATGAGATTGAGTGGGTTAATCCATACTTACAACCTTATTTTGAAAAAAATGATATTTTAGGTAAGAAAATAGAGAGCGTCGATGAATCGTTATCGACGATTATTACAGATAACGCTGAGACTAAAGGCTTGGTGAAAGTAACATGGCATGAAAAAGATTTTGAAATGATCATACAAAATGATATTCATGTTGCTTACCTGATGGATATTACGCGTTATTCATCAATTGAAAAAGAATTTGAAGCAGAGCGCGTTGTTATCGGTCAAGTGTTCTTAGATAATTATGATGAAGTAACGCAATCTATGTCAGATAAGAATGTTTCTAATTTAAGTAACTTTGTCACAAATGAGTTATCTAATTGGGCGCGTCGTTATGGGATGTATTTAAAAAGAACGGATTCAGATCGATTTTTTATTTTAGTTCATGCCCATTCTTTACAACAAATTGAAGAAGAAAAATTTAAAATTTTAGATCGAATTCGCGATCGGACATCCAAACAAAACTTTCCGCTCACATTGAGCATGGGAATTGCCTATGGCGATGGCGATTTGAATTCACTTGCAAAATTAGCTCAAAGCAATTTAGATCTTGCTTTAGGTCGAGGTGGGGATCAAGTTGTCGTTAAATCACCTGAAGAGCAAGCAAGATTTTATGGTGGTAAAACTAATCCGATGGAAAAACGGACTCGGGTTCGTGCTAGAATGATTTCTCAAGCGTTACAAGAAATAATGAAACCAATGGACCAAGTCTTCGTTATGGGACATCAGAGCCCAGATATGGACTCTGTAGGAGCTTGTTTGGGCATTAGACGAATCGCTTTGATGAATAATATGAAATGTTGGATTGTTTTAGATCAAACCGCTATTCATTCAGATGTACAACGATTGATGGAAGAGTTAGATCAATATCCTGATATCAAATATAATATTATTACACCTGAAGAAGCAGTAGAAAAAGCAACAGAACAGAGTTTACTGGTGATGGTTGATCATTCTAAACCCTCTATTTCTGGTAGTCCTGAATTGTATGAAAAACTTAAAAATCGTCTGATGGTTATTGATCATCATCGTCGTGGAGAAGAATTCCCTGAAAATCCAATGTTAGTTTATATTGAACCTTATGCATCATCAACCTGTGAACTGATTACTGAAATGTTTGAATATCAATCAAAAGATAGTGAACCAATTAATAAAATTGAAGCAACTGCGATGTTAACGGGAATTATTATTGATACGAAGTCGTTTTCATTAAGGACGGGTACACGAACATTTGATGCAGCCAGTTATTTAAGGTCCGTTGGGGCTGATTCAACAATGGTTCAAAACTTTATGAAAGAAAATGTTGATAGTTACTTGAAGCGTAATCATTTAATTGATAAAGTAGAGTTCATTAATACTGATTTAGCATTATGTGTGGGTGAAGATGATACGATTTATGACCCAGTTACAGCAGCACAGGCAGCAGATTCATTATTATCTATTTCAAGTGTATCAGCGTCATTTGTTGTCACAAAACGATCAGAAAATCGTGTTAGTATCTCTGCTAGAAGTACAGGGACGACTAATGTTCAAGTTGTTATGGAACAAATGGGCGGCGGCGGTCACTTATCAAATGCTGCGACTCAGTTAACTGGTGTGAGTGTAAGTGAAGCTGCAGAACAATTAGTTAATATTTTAACGACAAAAAAAGATGAAATTAAGGAGTAGTTGATTATGAAAGTTATATTTTTAGAAGATGTTCGCGGAAAAGGTAAACGTGGAGAAATTAAAGAAGTACCAAGCGGCTATGCTCAAAATTTTTTAATTAAAAATGGTAAAGCAAAATTAGCTACAAATTCAGCAATGAGTTCTTTAAAGGGACAACAAAAAGCTGAAGAAAAAAAAGCTGAAGAAATTTTAAAAGAAGCTAAAGATGAAAAAATCGTTTTAGAAGATGATAAGACAGTTGTTGAATTAACAGCTAAAGCGGGCGAAGATGGCCGTTTATTTGGCTCAATTCCTAGCAAGCAAATTGTACAAGCTATGGAAAAACAATACGGAATTAAAATCGACAAACGTAAAGTTGAACTACCAGAACCAATTCGTGCCTTAGGATTCACGAATGTACCTGTTAAGTTACATGTTGATGTAACAGCAATGATTCGTGTTCATGTTTCGGCTAATAACTAAAGTAGTATTTATTTGAAAAGCTGGCAAAATTTGATTTTGTCCAGCTTTTTTCTTGATTTTAGAAGTAAGGAGAACACGATAAAATGAATAATGAACTATTAACAGACCAAACGCCACCACAGAATATTGAAGCGGAACAAGCCGTTTTGGGCGCTGTCTTTTTAAAGAGTGATGCTCTTGTTGAGGCAATGGAATACTTGGAGCCCGAAGACTTCTATCAACGTCGCCATCAATTGATATTTGCGGCTATGGTGGATCTGAATGATAAAGATGAAGCTATTGATATTGTTACGATTCAAGATAATTTAACTTCTAAAAATCAAATGGATGATATTGGCGGTGTTAGCTATATTGTTGAATTAGCTGGCTCTGTACCAACGGCTGCGAACGTTCAGTATTATGCTAAAATTGTTGAAGAAAAATCAATGATTCGACGCTTAATTGCGACAGCGACATCTATTGCAACTAAGGGTTTATCACAAGATGATGATGTTGCAACGCTTTTAGATAATGCTGAACGTGAAATTATGAGCGTATCTGAAAAAAGAAATAGTAGTGGTTTTCAAGCTATCGCTGATGTATTAAAAAGTACATTTACAAATATTGAAAAGTTAGCTAAAGAAGGCGATACAATTACTGGATTGTCGACAGGTTATCCAGAGTTGGATAAAATGACTGCCGGGTTACATCCAGATGAGTTAATCATTTTAGCTGCTCGTCCGGCTGTTGGTAAAACAGCTTTTGCGTTGAATATTGCTCAAAACGTAGCAACTAAAACTGATGAAACTGTCGCTATTTTTAGTTTAGAAATGTCAGCAGAATCATTAGTTAGTCGTATGTTATGTGCTGAAGGTAGTATTAATGCGAATCACTTACGAACGGGACAATTAGACGAATCAGAATGGTCAAATTTGATTGTGGCAATGAATTCATTATCAAAGGCTAATATCTTTATTGATGACACTGCTGGGTCAAAGATGGCTGAAATTCGGGCAAAATGCCGTCGATTAGCGAAGGAAAAAGGTGGACTAGGGTTAATCGTTGTTGATTATTTACAGTTGATTGAAGGTTCAGGACGCGAAAGTCGACAACAAGAAGTCTCAGAAATTTCTCGTCAAATGAAGAAATTAGCGAAAGAATTAAGTGTTCCAGTTATTGCATTGTCTCAATTATCCCGTGGTGTTGAACAACGCCAAGATAAACGACCAGTGTTATCAGATATTCGTGAATCTGGTTCTATTGAACAAGATGCAGATATTGTTGCATTTTTGTATCGAGATGATTATTATGAACGCGATACTGATGAAGATGAAGACGGGAATCTACCTGATCCAAGGGATGAAGATGACCAAAATGTTGGTGAAGTTGAAGTTATTATTGAAAAAAACCGTGGTGGCGAACGAGGTACAGTTAAATTATTATTTGTTAAATCATATAATAAATTCTCGTCACTTGCCTATAGACCAGAAGGCTAGAAAATATTCCTTAGTGGGATATTTTTTTTGAATAAAAAGAGAAACGTTCGTTATATAGTTGATAAATGTTTATATAAAATACAAACGTTCGTATTTTAGTTGTATTTGAACTGCTTTATTGCTATAATATTCTAGGATTGTATTTATGAATTTAAAATATAAATTATGAGGTGGATGAAAATATGTCATCAGTAGTTGTAGTAGGTAGCCAATGGGGCGATGAAGGAAAAGGTAAAATTACAGATTTCTTAAGTCAAAATGCCGATGTTATTGCACGGTATCAAGGTGGCGATAACGCCGGACACACAATTGTATTTGAAGGCAACACTTACAAATTACATTTGATTCCATCAGGTATTTTCTTTCAAGATAAATTAAGTATCATTGGTAATGGGGTTGTTGTGAATCCTAAAGCTTTATGTGAAGAACTTGATTATCTACAAAAACTCGGCGTTAAAGGAGATAATTTACGTATTTCTGACCGCGCTCATGTTATTTTGCCATACCATATTCTACTTGATGGCTTACAAGAAGCTGCTAAAAAAGAAGATAAGATTGGGACGACTAATAAAGGTATTGGACCAGCTTATATGGATAAAGCTGCTAGAATTGGTATTAGAATTGCTGATTTAATGGAAAAAGAAACTTTCTCAGCAAAATTAAAAAATAATTTAGAACAAAAAAATCGTGAATTTACAAAATTATATGATCATGAACCACTTGAATTTGATGATATTTTTGAAGAATATTTTGCCTATGGCCAACGTTTGAAACGATACGTAATGGACACGTCAGTTATTATTAATGATGCACTAGATTCTGGTAAGAAAGTCTTATTTGAAGGTGCACAAGGTGTTATGTTAGATATTGATCATGGAACGTACCCATTTGTAACTTCTTCAAATCCAATTGCAGGTGGCGCAACAGTCGGTGTTGGTGTTGGACCTGCTCAAATAAATACAGTTGTTGGTGTCTGCAAAGCCTATACATCACGTGTAGGGGATGGTCCTTTTCCAACTGAACTATTAGATGAAATCGGTGATACTATCCGTGAAGTTGGACATGAATATGGTGTAACAACAAAACGTCCACGTCGTATTGGCTGGTTTGATAGTGTTGTTATGAATCATTCCAAACGTGTTTCAGGATTGACTAACTTATGTTTAAACAGTATTGATGTTTTAACTGGATTAAAAGAAGTTAAAATTTGTACAGCATACGAATTAAATGGTGAAATTATTCATCGTTATCCAGCTAGTTTTAAAGAATTATCTCAATGTAAACCAGTATATGAAACATTACCTGGTTGGACTGAAGATATTACTCAAATGAAAACTCTTGCAGAATTACCTGAAAATGCTAGAAATTATATTAGACGTATTGAAGAAATCGTTGATGTTAAAATTTCAACATTCTCAGTTGGACCCGATCGTGATCAAACAAATGTTTTAGATGATGTTTGGGCATAAATAAGTAATAGGTTGATAGTAATGTGAGAAAAGTCAAAGTTAATACTTTGATTTTTTTTTATTTAATCAATAACTAAGTAGATAAATAACCTTAATTAATTAGAGCTTAAAAATTTATATAACTTATATATTTGATAAGTCGAATATGTTGCATACGCTTTCTTTGGATGTTACTATCGGTATGTAGACAAATATATTATGAGGAGGAAACATGATGACAAATGAAGATAGATTAGATGCAAAGAAAGATCAAATTAAGGGTAAAGTAACAGAAACTAAAGGTAAATTGACAGGAGACAAGCAAGAAGAAGTTAAAGGTAAAGCGGAAGGTTTCCTTGGTAAAGCGAAAGATAAATTAGAAGATGTCAAAGATGATGTTGCAGAAAAAATAGATGAAGTTATGGACAAACGTAAAAAGAAATAGTAATTTCATTGGGTTCTCGCACTGCTTACAATAAGCAGTGCGAGTTTTTTTTATTTCTTTTTATTAGCCGAAGTTAGATAAATAATAGGCTTATCTTGTGAGTATAGTACCTATCAGTTCATCTTATTCACTCAGATATTCATAGATCTTATTTTGTTTAACTTTATGTGATTAATTAAGCAACGAGGAAAACAAAGATAGTTATTTATCTTTATTTTTTGGTGTATATAAGTTTAAGTACCTGGGAAAGAGATTCATTAAGTTTCATAGATTGAGCGTAATAAAATCGTTTCATTTGCAAGCGATTTCAAATAATGGTATATTACATATAACGAATAGTTAATATAATAAATAACTATTTAATATAAACAAAGGAGGAACATATTATGATTTGGTCATTAATTGTAGGTGCTATTATTGGTGCTGTTGCAGGGGCGATTACTAATCGCGGTGAGTCGATGGGATGGATAAGTAACATCATCGCTGGACTAGTTGGGTCAGCTCTTGGTCAAAGTGTCCTTGGTCATTGGGGACCTAGCTTGGCAGGAATGGCAATTATCCCTTCTATCATTGGTGCGATAATTTTAGTTTTAATTGTTTCAGCTATATTTGGTATAAAAGCAAGGAAGTAAATCAAGTCAAGAGAGAGGTATGTTTATGAAGAAGAGTAAAAAAATTATTCTGAGTATAGTCAGCCTCGGATACTTGATTGGGCTTAGCTTGCTGATTTGGCCAGAAATAATTGAGAAAATAACTAAAATGCTTGAACATTTTAACGTTAGTACAAATTTTCAGAGTAACGATTTTATCTTCTATTATGGGATTGTGTTATTGCTATTAACAGTCTTCATATTTTTGTTAATACTTTTGTGGCCTGCGCAACTACCAGATATTCCTTTGAAGCAAACTAAAGAAGGAAGACTTGCTTTAAGTAACCAGGGTATTAGCCAATTTATCAAGACAAAGTTGTCTAGTGAAGACTTATCTAATATTAAAGTTACGTTGAAGAATACACGACGTCAGCGAAAGATCCATATTGTTGCAGATTCAGTTTACCAACAGTCTACAGTTGGACAATTACCTCGTATTACGAGTGAATTAACTGAGAATCTCAATGATCTATTAGCTGGATCTAGTCATATTCCTATCAAAGTAGATATTAAGGTAAGTAAAAAATCAAATTCAAAACGTAAAGTTACACGGGTAGTTTAAGAGGGAGTGTGCATAAATGAAAGATAAAATGTCAATTAATATTGGAGTTGGTAGTGCTCTAGGATTTATCATATCCTCGTTACTTGTAACTGTAGGATTTTGGAAGACGATTATCATTATGATTGTGACACTGTTAGCAGGATGGATTGGTTATCTATTTAAAGAATATGATATTGATCTGTCATTTATTTCAAAAATTTTCACGCGGAAAAATTGATTATTTTAAAAATCGAAAGGAGTCTTAATTATGACTACAGAAAAAACAAATACGCAGGGAACAAAGACTGAACCAAAGGGGACATTGACATTTGATGACAAGGTTATTCAAAAAATAGTCGGTTATGCAATTGAAAATGTATCTGGTCTCTTGGGTGTGGATGGTGGATTTGTCGCAAATATTAAAAATAAACTTGTAAATAGTGATAATCCAACAGATGGCATCGGCGTTGAGGTTGGCAAGGAACAAGTTGCGGTTGATTTAAATATTATTATGGCATATGGGCACAATGCACATGATATTTATAAACAGTTAACGGAAGTTATTAATAAACAAGTAAAGGAAACAACAGATTTAGCTTTAATTGAGTTGAATGTTGAAGTAGTAGACATTCAAACACCAAAAGAATTTGATGATTCACAAACAAGTTTACAAGATCGTGTATCTGATGCAGGTAGTACTATTAAAGAAAAAACAACAGATGGGGTAGATGCCGTTAAAAAAACGACCTCTCAGGTAGTAAATAAAGATGATGACCGGGTTAAATAGCGTTGAACAAATAATAAGATTTAAATCTAGTTAAGAGAAATCCGATAGGGTTTCTCTTTTTTTGTTTCACGTGAAACATCAATAAGTAAATGAGAACACAAAAAAAGCACCTAGCCGCAGCTAGATGCTTCAACATATCTTGCGATATGTTGGGTTTGGCACCCATGGGTGGTTAGGGGCTCGAACCCTAGACCCACGGATTAAGAGTCCGTTGCTCTACCAACTGAGCTAACCACCCAAACCATTAATAATAATTCATCAACGTTAAATATATTATCATATATACTAATAAAAGACAATAACTTTTCGAAAAAGGATTTGGGTAAATTTAATCACTGTGTTTGGCAATGATGATTGAATAGGCTATAATAATGGAGGGTTAAGAAGTTGTATCTAGATTTAATTTTACAGCTTCCTATAAGGAGGATCCACATATGAAAAAAATATTAGTTGTCGACGATGAAAAACCAATTTCTGATATCGTTAAATTTAATTTAACTAAAGAAGGATACGACGTTTATACAGCTTACGATGGTGAAGAAGCCTTAGAAAAAGTTAAAGAAGTTGAACCGGATTTAATTTTATTAGATTTAATGTTACCAAAAGTGGATGGTTTAGAAGTTGCTCGTCAAGTTAGAAAAACTTACGATATGCCAATCATTATGGTTACAGCTAAAGATGGAGAAATCGATAAGGTCTTAGGTCTAGAATTAGGTGCAGATGATTATGTAACAAAACCTTTCTCTAACCGTGAACTAGTGGCCAGAGTTAAAGCTAATTTAAGAAGACAAAAAACAATTGAGAGTGTTCAAACAGAAGAACAACCACAAAATAGTGAAATACAAGTTGGACAATTAACCATTCATCCTGAAGCATATATGGTTTCAAAATATGATGAAAAAATTGAATTAACACATCGTGAATTTGAATTATTACATTATTTAGCACAACATCTAGGACAAGTTATGACTAGAGAACATTTACTACAGACGGTATGGGGTTATGATTACTTCGGTGATGTCAGAACGGTTGATGTTACAATGCGTCGTTTAAGAGAAAAAGTTGAAGATAATCCAAGCCATCCAGAGTGGTTGGTAACACGTCGTGGTGTTGGATACTATATGAAAAATCCAGATTTAGAATAGAGTAGGGGAATAACGATGAAAATGAATCAAAAAATTCGTTTTTTTAAATCTATTCAATTTAAAATAGCCCTCATTTTTGCGTTATTAATTTTAATAACGTTGGAAATTGTCGGGGCTTATTTTGTTAGGCAATTAGAACAGCAAAACTTAGATACCTTTAAGCAACAAGTCCAGTTACCTATATATGTTACTAATTCGATTACGAAGGATTTAGCAAAAACAGATACAGCTGCTGGTGATAGAGATATCAAAAAAATATTGGAAGATGTTAGTAATTCAAGTATCACAGAAATTCGAGTGATTGATAGTAAGGGCACAATTCGCGGGAGTAGTGATTTTAATAATCAAACTGTTGTGGGACAAAAAACGACAGATGCAACAATTAAGCAAGTGTTATATACACCTAAAACATTTGAAAAGAAGATTTATGATGAATCTAGCGATAAGCGCTACTATGTTTCAATTGTGCCACTAGTTAGTACAGCAGGAAATGTAACAACGACAGTTGGGGTTACATACGTTAAGGCCAATCTGGAAAGCTTATACTCAAATATTAACGATATCACGGTTATTTTCGTGACCGCGTCATTTTTTGCAGCTGTTTTAGTCCTTTTGATAACGATAGTTATTTCCCGGGCAATAACTCGTCCGATTGATGAGATGAAAAAGCAAACGATTCGAATTTCTCGCGGAGATTACTCCGGAAAAGTTCGTGTCTATTCTAATGATGAACTAGGACAATTAGCAGATGCGGTTAATAACTTATCTGTTCGTGTTGAAGAGGCACAAGAATCATCTGAAGCTGAACGTCGTCGTTTAGATAGTGTTCTATCGCACATGACAGATGGTGTAATTGCGACGGATCGTCGCGGAAATATTATCATTATGAATGAAGCGGCCTCTACCTTATTAGATCAAAATGAAAATGACTCAATAGGAGTATCAATTTTGGATATTCTTGATTTACGTAGTCAGTATACTTTACGTGATTTGTTAGAAAATCAAGATGAAATTATGATTGATTTATCTGATGTAGAACATGAACAAATTTTGAATGCTTATTTTTCATTAATACAAAGAGAATCTGGCTTTATTAGTGGTCTTGTCTGTGTACTTCATGATGTCACAGAACAACAAAAGATAGAACGTGAACGTGAAAGCTTTGTTTCTAATGTTTCTCATGAATTAAGAACGCCTTTGACGAGTATGAAGAGTTATATTGAGGCATTAAACGATGGTGCATGGAAAGATCCAGAAGTTGCACCAGGTTTCTTGAAAGTTACACAGAATGAAACAGAACGTATGATGCGTATGATTAATGACTTACTAAATTTGTCACGAATGGATTCAGGAACATCTAAGTTAGAACTTGAATTAGTTAACTTGAATGAACTGTATAGTTATGTTCTGGATAGATTCGATATGATGATTAATGCTGACGATGGGTCAGGCAAAAAGTATTCGATTAAACGTGATTTTACTAAACGTGATTTATGGGTTGAATTAGATACTGATAAAATTGTGCAAGTCATTGATAATATTATGAATAATGCCATTAAATATTCACCTGATGGTGGAGAAATAACTTGTCGTTTATTGGAGACACATAAGCACGTTATTTTGAGTATCTCTGATGAGGGCCTTGGTGTACCTAAAAAAGATTTAGCGCATATTTTTGATCGCTTTTTCCGTGTGGATAAAGCTAGATCGAGAGCTCAAGGTGGAACTGGATTAGGCCTAGCTATCTCAAAAGAGGTTGTCGAAATGCATAAAGGTAAAATTTGGTTAGATAGCTCGGAAGGCAAGGGTTCAACATTCTATATTTCATTGCCTTATGAATCATATGAGGAGGACCTGTGGGATGAAATTGAATAGATTTATTTTACCAACACTATTATTTTTATTAATTATGACAAGTATCGGTTTATCATGGGTCATTTGGACAAATCCGACATGGAATGGTAAAAGTGAATCGACGAAAGCTACAAATTCAACGCAGACAGAGTTAACAAAGAGTACTAAATTGAGCGAAGTATATGCACCAACGTCTGTTATTTATAATGATAATCAGCAACAAAATGTTTTATATAGTGAAAAAATTAATATCATTTCAAATATTCAAAAAAAGATACGTACTTGGAAAGAAACGTCTATATCAGAAGTTCCGATTAAAAATAAAAATGATTATTTAACGTTTTTAAATGCAAAAAATCAATTGGTTCTTAGTTACTCAGATGAAATTACGGTTGGGTTATTTAATCAAGTATTTAATCAGCAAAATCAAAATTATAAAACACGACTTATTAACCGTGTTCTTATTCCGCGTGATAATAAGAAAAGTATTTATCTGTTGAGTGACAAGGATAAAAAAATTTATGAGATTTCGTTAAATGATGCCTATAATAAAGGTAAAACAATTGATGATGTTGTACAAAATGAAACGTTATCGAAATTATCAGTTACATTTAAACTGCATAATAATGATATTTTTATGTATTATAATCAAGATTTTAATATAGCTCGTTTTAGGTATTTAGTGGATAAGCAAACGGCTAGTAAGTATGTTGCTAATCTATTAGGACAAAAAGATGGTTCATCGGTCAACGTTAAAGAAAGTAAAAAGACAATAACTTACTATGATGGTTCTGATCGACAATTAACGGTTCAAAATACGACAAATTTGGTTTCATATGAAGATGATGAAAATTCAGATGCGAAACAAAAAACGAGTCGTGGTAATGCTTTAACTGAAAGTTATACGAGTATTAAAAATACAGGTATCGGATTAGATAATATTCACTTCTACCAATTTAATGGTAAGTCTATGACAACAACATTCAGAAGTTATATTGAAGGATTTCCGATTTTTAATCAAACCAAACACGGTGTGATTGAAGTTGAGCGACTAGATAATGGTGGAAATAAAATTGATTTTTCATTATTGACGTTACAAATTGCTGTTCCATCTGGAAAAGCAGATGTTACGTTACCAAGTACAGAAGAAGTGTTAAGTAGCTTGGTTACGGCAGGGTATAAAGATGCGGATATTTCAGATATTCAATTAGGTTATCGTTGGGTATCAAGTTCTGATTCAGATTTGGTAGTCAACCTAGAACCCACTTGGTATATCCGATATCAAGATAAATGGAAAAGTTATACTGAATTACTACAAACAGATTAGGGAGGTGAATTAATTGGATTTTAGACGAATTCAAATTATTTTTATTATTGTTTTTCTTGGTTTAAATATCTTTTTATTCACCTCATTACGACAAAATCAACAAATTGAAATTTCGAGTCGATCATCACCTGGGACAACAAAAACCGGTACAACGCTTAAAGAGATGCGAGAAGATGACATTAAATACGGCAGTATCTCAAATAAAAAAGAGACTGGTGTATATATGTCTAATAAAGCATCTGATGTATTAAAGAATGATGCTAAACAGCTGCAATCCCAAGTTACAACATATAAAGACAATAAATTATCTAGTATTTTTGGGACACCAATTAATATCACAGATAGTGAAAGTCCAAATAAAACAATTGATAAGACAATTATGAGTGATAATACTTTAATTCTACATGGAGATAATTATCGCTATAACAGTAGTCTTTCAACAGAGACAAGTGTCGTGTATTCGCAGGTTGTTTACGATAAAATGGTTTACTCAAATGTTGGACTAATTAAATTTACAATTCAAAATAATAAAATTAGTGGCTATTCACAAACGTATATGGCAAATACAGAAAAATTACGTGAAAATGAGTCAATTATTAGTCAACAACAAGCAATACTGATATTGTATCAATATAATCAATTTGCAAGTAAAAGTAAGGTTAAATGGTCTAAGTTAGGATATGCTGAGTTGCTCAGTTTGGATAAAAAATATAGCGTCTATATTCCAGTTTGGATAGTAGCTGTTAAGAATCCAAGTAATGGTGTGACACAATACAAGCAAGTTAATTCATTTTCAGGAGCGATTATGAAGGATAGCACTGATATTTTAAATTAAATGAAGATTAAAAGGATAGAGGCGCAGGCAAGTAATGGATGAAGGAACAGACGATATGAAGATTAGTGTTCTTGCAAGCGGTAGTGCGGGAAATGTCACGTATATTGAAACGCCTAAGCACAAGGTCCTTGTAGATGCTGGTTTAAGTGGTAAAAAAATTGCGAGCCTAATGACAGATATTGGTCGAGATATTAACGATGTCGACACGTTATTTGTAACACATGAACATACGGATCATGCAAAGGCTGCTGGTATTTTAGCCCGTAAGTATGACATGAACGTTTATGCAAATGAATTAACATGGGAAGCCATGGCTCATACGATTGGTAAAATTCCCGTTGAGAAGAAGCAAATTTTTGAGATGGGGAAAGTAATTACATTCGACGACTTAGATGTTGAGAGTTTTGGTGTCTCTCATGATGCAGCGGCACCGCAATTCTACCAATTTCATCATAACAATAAGTCATTTGTTATTTTAACGGATACAGGTTATGTCTCAGAGAACGTTCAAGGGACAATTTCCGATGCAGATGCTTACTTGTTTGAGTGTAACCATGATATTGAAATGTTACGGATGGGCGGCTATCCATGGTCATTAAAACAGCGCATTTTAGGTGATAAAGGTCATTTATCAAATGAGGATGGTGCTGATGCACTTATGAATGTTATGGGTAATCGGACAAAACGAATTTTTTTAGGCCATCTTAGTAAGGATAATAATATGAAAGAATTAGCCCATCTAACGGTTGAATCAACGATGAAAGAACATGATTTAGCAGTTGGTGGTGATTTTAACATTTTCGATACAGATCCGGAAAATGCTACAAAGCTGGTTGTTTTATAAGAACAATTTTTTCAAAATTTATTCATAAATAGTTCACAATTAACCGTTATTCTTAAAAGAGTAAAAGATTACGTTTAAGGGGGCAGCGACAAATGTGTCGCGTATATAAAAATGTCAAATGAAAATAGAACAGGCTTAGGTAAAACAGTTGTTACAGCGCTTATTGCAGGATTAGTTGGTGGCGGAATTGCATTTGGTGGATATACATTTTACCAAAATAATGATAGTGATAATGGCGCAGTTACAACATCCTCAAATAAATCAGGTACAACTAAAGTAACAAATGTAAGTGTTAAATCAAGTAATGAATCATCAAAAGCATTTGCTAAAGTTAAAAATGCGGTTGTTTCAGTTATTTCATATACAAAGTCAAGTGGTTCAAGTAACAGCTTAACGGATATGTTTGGTGCAGCAGGCGATTCCTCTGCGACAACAGAAACAGCATCAAGTGAAGGTTCTGGTGTCATTTATAAAAAATCAGATGGTAGTGCTTATGTCGTAACTAATAATCATGTTATCTCTGGTGCAAGTAAAGTTGAAGTTTTATTGAGTAATGGTAAAAAATTAAGTGCCAAAATTGTTGGTAAAGATTCAATTACTGATTTAGCTGTTTTAAAAATATCAGCTAAAGATGTGACTCAAATCGCCACATTTGGTGATTCTGATAGTATCACTGTTGGTGAAACAGCATTGGCTATCGGTTCTCCACTTGGATCTGATTATGCGACATCATTAACGCAAGGAATCATATCAGCTAAGAAACGTACGATTGATGTTACCAATGATTCGGGTGTTAAAACGGGCCAAGCAACAGTTATTCAAACTGACGCTGCCATTAATCCTGGAAACTCAGGTGGGGCTTTAATTAATACTTCTGGCCAAGTTATCGGTATTAATTCGATGAAACTAGCAAGTACAGCAACAGGCTCTACTAGTTCTAGTTCATCATCAACTTCTGTCGAAGGAATGGGATTTGCTATTCCAAGTAATGAGGTTGTATCAATCATTAATCAATTAGTTGATAATGGAAAAGTTAAACGTCCTGCAATTGGTATTTCATTAATCGATTTAGATTACGTCTCAGCAAGTGATCAAAAGAGTGTCTTAAAATTACCAAAAAGTGTTTCTTCAGGGATTGTTGCTGTTAAAATAAATAGTGATTCACCTGCTAAAAATGCTGGTATAGGTAAATATGATGTTATCGTTAAGCTAGGTGATAAGAAAGTTACTGATATCTCAAGCTTACGAGAAGTTTTATATGAACATAAAATTGGTGATACAGTGGCTGTTGAATTCTATCATGATGGTAAGTTGAAACAGGCTAATATCAAATTAACCTTAGAAGCAACAGATGCAAATACAGGAACAAGCTCAACAAGTAAATCAGCATCATCAGCTCAATAAACAAATATGAAATAATCGTAAATAACTTAATTTACGATTATTTTTTTATTTTAAATAGATATTGTGTATAACTAAGTGGATAGATATTAAGGTGGGTGTGAGTAACAGAGGGAAAGGGCAGTATGAAGGGACTTTCTAAACAAAATAGTTATGCACAATTAATTGAATGGCCTGTGACTAACTTTTATTTATTTGATATTTTAAAATAAAAAAAGACTGTTATACCAATGTGTAAAGCGTATAATTAAGGAATGATAAATAACGCAAAATCTGTGCATAACTAATATGGTGTTGACAAATGGGCAACAAATAAATGTAGTGACGAACACATATTCCCCGCAATATGTTGTGGTCCAAATTGTGGATATGTGCGTAACTTTGTGTATAACTTGTGAAAAAGGTGGAAATTATGAACATTAAGATTATTGGTGTAGGTAAATTAAAAGAAAAATATCTCAAACAAGGAATTGAAGAGTATGCAAAACGGTTAAGTAAGTTTTGTAAATTTGAAATTATTGAAGTAAATGATGAAAAGGCACCGGAAAAATTAAGTTCAGCAGAAATGATTGATGTTAAAGGTAAAGAGGGCGAACGTATCCTTAGTAAGATTAAAGAAAAAGAGTATGTTTATGCTTTAGCCATTTTAGGTAAGGAACGTACGTCGGAAGATTTTGCTAAAGAGATTGCTGATCTTGGAACTTATGGGCATTCAGACATAACCTTCGTTATTGGGGGGTCATTAGGACTAAGCGAGGACGTTTTAAGACGCGCCGACACACAAATCTCGTTTGGTAAATTTACCTTACCGCATCAATTAATGCGGATGATTTTGACTGAACAAGTTTACCGTGGATTTATGATTAATGCAGGGAGCCCCTATCATAAATAAGGACCTTTCAATACTTTAAGTAACGTAATTTTAGGATATCAGTAGATTTTCATATTTTCCCTTGACCTAGAGCTTGCTTAAAGGTGGATGATAAAAATAAGTAATTTTAAATTTAGTCGTATAAGAGGGAGAATTTATGAATAAAAAGAATTTAATCATCGTGACTATTGCATTGCTGTTATCTAACGCAATGGCAGGTCTTGATGGAACGATTATTAATACTGCATTACCATCAATCGTCAGTGATTTGCATGGTATCCAATATATGGGATGGATTGTTGCAGTTTTCTTGTTGGGGATGGCAGTTGCCACACCTCTTTGGAGTAAATTAGGCGAACGAATTGGTAACCGTGGTGCATATCAGTTAGCAACTTTTTTATTTGCAATCGGTGCGGTTTTTCAAGCAACATCAAGTAATATTGTCTTTTTCTTAGTTGCTAGAGTAGTTATGGGTATTGGTGCAGGTGGGATGAATACAATTCCGTTTATTATTTATGCTGATATTTATAAAAATATTAAGAAACGCTCACAAGTTATTGGTTATGCAACAGCTAGTTACAGTATTGCATCAATTATTGGACCTTTAGTTGGTGGCTGGATCGTTGATACGTTTAGTTGGCATTGGGTCTTCTATATCAATGTACCAATAGCATTAATATCAATTATTTCAATCCAATTTTTCTTCAAAGAAGAAGTTAAAAAACGTCAAAAGGGGAATATCGATTACTTGGGTGCTGGAATGATGATTGTCAGCTTAGTGACCTTATTAACAGGTATTCAAATGATTGGTGTTGGGTCAATTAATTTAGTCGTTGGGTTAATTATTGCTGGAATTATCTTACTCGGTATTTTGTATAGAGTTGAGGATAGGGCCGTTGATCCGATTATTCCCAATCGATTATTTAAAAATAAGAAACTGATTGTTGATTTTATCATATTTGCCTTTTTATGGGGAGCATTTATCTCATTTAACATCTATATTCCAATGTGGGCACAAGGAATACTTGGAATGAGTGCATTGATTGGTGGGGCAACACAAATTCCTGGTGCAATGACTAATTTATTTGGTTCGTTGTCCGGTCCATCAATGATTCCTCGATTGGGGAAATACCGGATTATTACAATCGGAACCATTAGCTTTATTATTTCGTTTGCTGGGATGTTAGTTGTAGGTGTGACAGTCCCATTCTGGTATTTATTACTAATGGGTGCTTTTGAAGGGTTCGGTTTAGGAATGTGTTTTAATGTCCTACAACTGAGTGTTCAAGAGGATGCGGAGGGTCGAGATGTCCCAATCGCAACTTCATTTGCCTACTTATTACGTATTTTAAGCCAAACATTTATGTCATCAATTTATGGGGTTATCCTTAACAGTGCGTTGTTAAAAGGAGTTAATCAGTCTCATGGTAAAATTACGATGGAGATGTTAAACAAGCTAAGTGATTCGAAGCGTGTTTCAAGTCTTCCTGAAAAATTATTACCAGCAATGCGACAGATTATGTATGAAGGGTTGCATAATATTATGGTAATCGCGACAATATTATTGATTATCGTTTTACTATTTAATTTATGGATTCAGGCTCAATCTAGAAAACAACTAAGTTAAAAAATAGAATCTCTGAGAGAATGTACTATGTACTAAGTCGTATCGAGTTGACTGATGAAATTATATAAAATTTAATGGGGTATATTGATTTATCTGCTTGTAAAGTTATTAATAGATTCCCAGTGTAAATTCCTTGATTAATGTCAATTTATCAAATGCACTGTACTTAACTCTAGGCAAAAAAATCCCGCCATGATTGTCGAATGAAATTATATATTTCATCTGATAATCATGGCGGGATTTTTACAAAAAGGCAGATACCTTTTTAATCGTATTTTTTATAGATAATAGGTTAGGTCACTTGCTGGAGTCGGATAAGCTAAGATAAGTTTAGTAACATCTGTTTTTGATGTTTTGTTAGCAATTAATGGTGTTAGATAATTGATAAGTTCTTCCGCAATTGTGGTGTATGCGACAGCACCAACAAGTAAGTTGGATGATTTATCAAAGATAGTTGTCACAGATGCTTCAGATTCTTTAATTCGATTAAAGGAATACCAGTTAGTTGTCTCTTGTACTCTAATGTCATAATGTTCAGGTTCATTTTTAGCTTGTTCAATCGTAATGCCAACTTGAGATAGTTGTGGGCTGGCATAGACAGTCATTGGAATTGGTGGGTAAGCAATTGGACTATTCGATTTTTTAAGTAGTTGGTCTGCAACGTAATGACCTTCAAATGTTGAAACAGGTGTTAACTTAGGTTGTTTGCGTGAAACAATATCTCCAATGGCATAAATTCGATCATTTTTCGTTTTTAAGTGAGAATCCACAATAATACCATGTGAATCTGATTCAGCACCTGTAGCAGGTAGGTTTAATGTATTAACGTTAGGTTGACGGCCCATAGCTGAAATTGCCAAATCAACAGTTAAAGATAATCCCTTATCGTCTAACATCTGGAAGCCTAAAGGACCTTCTGTTATTTCTGTAATATTAGTGTCAAAGTGAAAATGGACACCATTAGTTTTCAAATTCTCAATGAGACGGGTTGTATATTCAATTGGAAATCCACGTAATATTTGACTATTATGTTGAATAATATGAACTTCTGAGCCAGCAATAGCAGCTATATTAGCAAGCTCAATTGAAACATAGCCAGCGCCAATAAAAGCTATTTTATCTGGTAATTCTTCAAGTGATAAAAAATCGGTACTTGTTTTTAGTAAATGACTGCCTGGAATATCAGGGACTACAGGTGACTGACCGGTCGCAATTACAAAATTATCGGCAGTGTAAGTTTCAGTATTAACGTTAATTTCTGACTTTGAAATAAACTTAGCAGATCCGTGAACAGTTTTAATATTTGCTGCAGATAAACCTGCTAGGGTATTGGCTGGAACTTTATCCGTATAAGCTGATTTAAAAGCCATTAATTTAGGCCAATCAATGATAGAACTGCCAGTTAGTCCGAAGCCTTGCATTGCTTCTTGGCGTTGTTTAGTTTCAACAGCAGAATAAAGCATTTTTTTTGGGTCACAACCTCGATTAGGACAAGTACCACCCCAAAGATCATTTTCAATAATGAGAACAGATTGCTTTTTACTTAAATCAAAAGCAGTAGAAAGACCACCAGGTCCAGCACCAATAATAATTGTATCGTAGTGTGATTGTTTCATAATTAATATCCCCCATAATAAATATTTAATAATTATACTGATACTAGCATAAAATTGAAAATTAATTAAAAATAATCGCTTAAAAATGTTTCATGTGAAACATTTTTAAAAAGAAAGCATAGCTTTTAAATTTTTAAAATAGTGACAGACAAAGTAATCCAGTATTAGAATATTTTATTTGATTATTAAAATCACAGAGGTTATAGTTTAAAAAGGGCGTTAAGTCAATGTATGTAAAGGATTTTAGCTATTTATTTAACTACAATTATTTGGGGGTCATTATATGACAGCAACAGTACTAAACGATATTACGAAGGTACTCATTTACACGATTGTATCGTATCCAATCGTTGGAGGCCTAGCCTTTATTGTATCGAGCCTTTATTATAGAATATTTATGGAGAAGAAGGAGCTCCCTAAATATTTAGAGAAGGGAGAACCATTCATTTCTATTTTTGTACCTGCTCATAATGAGGAACAATCAATAGAAGCAACAATTCGACATCTAGAGACTAAGTTAAATTATCCTCTAGATAAATATGAAGTTATTGTAATTAATGATGGTTCCACAGATAAAACCGGTGAGATTTTGGAGACGCTACAAGAGGAGTTCAAATCACGTTTAAGAACGATCACAATTATTAATAATCGTGGAAAAGCAGCTGGATTCAATATTGCATTGGCATTTGCTAAAGGCGAATTTATTTTATCCAATGATGCGGATTCAAAACCAGAAGTTGATGCCTTATGGAAATATATGTCATATTTTGAAAGAAAAGGTGGCAAGAATTTAGGCGCTGTCACTGGGAATATGTTACCAATTAATAAAACAACAATTGTAGCAGAAGCACAACAGAATGAATTAAATTCAATCATTGGCTTAATTAAGAGATCGCAATTATCTTATGGCGGTTTATTTGCTTTCTCAGGTGCAAATACAATGTATCGAAAAGCAGCCGTTTTAGATGTTGGTGGTTGGGAAGCTGAACAGCCAACAGAAGATATCGCAATTGCCTGGGACATGCAGGCATTAGGTTGGGTGGCTTATTTTGCGCCGCATATTCGCTTCTTTATGGATGTACCTGAAAAGCTAGGTGAACTAATTAAACAAAGACATAGATGGTCATCTGGTGGCGTTTATGTACTTCTAACGAAGACGTTACGCGTTCTACGTCATCCGATTAAACAATTTTCAAGTGTACCTATTATTATTGATTATGGATTAAGTGTTATTTGGTCAGTCTTTTATTGGTTAAGTATGATTGCATTTTTAGCAATTCAAATTATCTGTATTGTAAATGGTGATTGGTTACAGTTGAGCAATAACTTAGCGCTCGCCTGCATATTTATTTCAATAGAGGTCATTATTGGTTTGATTCAGTTAATCATGGCGTCATTTTTCAATGATAGTGGTAAATCTTTAAAATACGTTATTTTTGCGCCGTGGTATATCCTCATTTACTGGATGGTAAATACGTATACAATGGTAGCTGAGTTAATTCCGACAGTGCGTAAAATTATTACGGGTGAAGATGGTGGCGTATGGCATTCACCTGAACGTTCGGATAGTATTACAACAGATTTAGGAGGCGACGATGATGACAAAAAATAAGCCTGACTATATTGTGAACGAAGTAGATGAAGACGCATTGACGATTGATTGGTTTTTTGGTCAAAAAAATGTAAGTCTCAAACTAAGACAATTAGTATTAATAACAATTGGCTGGATTGCGTGCTTAGTACCAATCAGTATCACGGTTATCTTGATTTTATTTAAAGATAAGGCAATCCCAATTGATCAAACACTATTTACTGAGCTTTTTGATACGATTATAAATACATTCCTACAATACTATTTGTTTTTTATTGCGTTCTTTTTAATTTTGCATATTTATAATTTAATTCTTTCGAATAATCGTCTAAAAAATGATATAGAAAGTTATGATTCAAAATTATTAAAGAAACACACTGACTTAGCTGAAGAAATGTACTATTTAAAATATGGGCCACGAGATCATAGAGAGGGTCAAAATAAAATTATCATACAAGATTATGCCGATATTGGGACATTTGAATTAAGGCAACAATTTGATTACTTTGGAGATGAGGATGAAGATGATTTCTAAAGAGGATAAAAGATTATTAGATGAGATGGTTGTACGAGAAAGAAATATGAAGAAAAGACGTGACATTTCGGGCTTGATGTTACATAAATTAAGATTATTTAAGCGAAGATTAGTTACGTTTTTAACGGTTTTATCAACCGGAATCCTATTAGGACTTTATATGACATTTGAGCCATTCAAAATGTTGTCAGTTGTCAGTATTATAGAAGTTAATGTACTGGTAGCGGCAATTCTATTTCTATTTACGTCATACTTTTGGCAAATAATGCTCAAACACTGGCCATTAAAACATTTAATTAGTTGGTATAAAACTAAACTAAGAGTAACGTACGCGGGCCCACTGCTTGCTTCAAAAAGATGGTTACAGTTTTATTATAAAGATCGGGATATTTCACCGTATATCCCACAAATATTGTATTACCTACAAAATGAGTCTAAGTTAAAAACAGTTGATGAGGTATTAGCATTTATTGATGAAGGGGCACCTTCAGAAGTGGAAGAACATAATGTGTTAGATAAATTTAGACGATTTATTGGTGAAACAAATCAAATGGTCCTGAGTACTGCTACTGCAGATGGGATGCCATCGAGTCGTCAGATGCGATTTATTGTTTCACCTGATAAATCAAATGTTTGGTATTTTGGTTCAGCTCCGGAAACGCCTAAAATTGCTGAATTGGATTTAGGTAAAGCAGCTATTAATACAATTCCAACGAGTACAGGGATGACTATTGCTAGTAATAGGTTAAGTGTTAAGAGGTCAAAATATAAATTAGAAGATCTAGCAGAGTTGTATCGGGCACAGGTGCCAGGATTTATGGATGGATTACTGGAAGAAGATATAGAAAATGAGATTATTTATGAAATAGTGATCAAAAGTGCTCGATTAGATACTTGGACACAGCACGATCAAGTGAAATTTTAAAGGTATTATTAGCAATATTCATTGCTGATAATACCTTTTTTTAATAAATCAATTAAAAAAATAAACTTTTTACTTGATTTTCAACGTATTTATCTCTATATTTTGACACATAAATTACAGACGAATTATTAATAGATTAACTGTCACTAAGGGAATAAGAAGGTAATGGTGTATTTGATTTATTTTACATTTATTACGGAATATGATATTTATTACATTATTTCAAGATAATGATATTTGACTGAAATGCTTATGTAAAAACTAACTGATAGTATGAACCTCGTAAGATAAATAAGAAAAAAATAAATAAAAACGTTTAACTTAAAAGGAGAACTAAATATAATGAAATTAAATAAAAAGATGACAAAATTTTCAGTAGCAATGGTAGCAACAGTAGCAGCAGGTCTTGGACTTGCAGTTAAAGCAGCAGATGCTGATGTATATACTGTAAAATCAGGTGATACACTAAATAACATCTCAGCAACTTACGCTAACAAAACATCTAATGATGTCAGTGTTAACGCAATTGTTAAAGAAAATAAAATTAGTAACGCTAATTTAATTTATGTTGGTGAACAATTAACAATCAATACTGATACAGCTGCTAAAACAGCAAATACAGCATCAACAACAAATACAACAACTACTAAGGCAGCAACACCAGCTGCAACTCCTGCTAAAGCAGCAACAACAGTTGCACCAAAGAGTACAGTGTCAACAGCAACTGCAAGCACTACTGATTCATCAAGTGCTAAAGCATGGATTGCTAACAAAGAATCTGGTGGTTCATACTCAGCAAGAAATGGCCAATATATTGGTAAATACCAATTAAGTTCATCATATTTAAATGGTGATTACTCAGCTGCAAACCAAGAAAAAGTAGCTAACAATTACGTAACAAGTCGTTATGGTTCATGGAGTGCTGCAAAATCATTCTGGTTATCAAACGGTTGGTACTAAAATTTAAATTATAAAAATAAGAAGCTTTGGATAGGGATATAATTCCTTATTCAAAGCTTTTTTGTTACTTTAAATCTTATGTTAAAATGATAATGTCCAGTAACTAAATTACATGAATGAAAGTTGAGAATTGAATTGAAAAATTACGAATTTTTACTATTTGATATTGATGATACGTTACTTGATTTTGGGTTAACTGAAAAAGCTGCACTAGAAAAGCTTTTTTTAACGCAAAAAATAACATTAGATGATAAAATAAAACAAAATTATTTGAAATTTAATCAGCAGTTATGGCGCCAATATGAGCGTGGTAATTTAAAGCGGGATCAATTATTAGAAAATCGGTTTGCGATATTTTTCAAAAAACAGTTTAATAGAGTAGTTGATGGTAAAGAGTTGGCTAAACAGTATCAAGATAATCTGTCTGCCGGACATGAAAAAATGATGGGCGCAGATGAATTATTGGCATCAATAGATACAGCTAACTATCAATTGTCGATTATTACCAATGGCGTTGCAAACATGCAGTATAAACGATTAGCAGAATCAAAGTTAGATAAGTACTTTCCGCAAATATTTGTTTCGGAAATGACGGGTTATCAAAAACCAACGGTTGGCTTTTTTAACTATGCTTTTGACCATATTGCTGGATTTAATCCCGATAAGGCACTTATTATTGGTGATTCTTTAACATCAGATATTCAAGGTGGGAACAATGTTCACGTTGATACTGTCTGGTACAATCCGAAAAACATTAAAAATAAGACATCAATAAAAGCGACCTACGAAATTGATGATCTGTTAGCCATAAATAATATAATATAAGAATAATTATAAATCTTGGATTAGAGGAATGGTGAATAATGAAAGATGCTAAAATGATGAAAAATGTTAAAAAGATTATTACGTATGCTATTTTTGTGATTGCTACCTATTTTTTATTTTCACAAGTTTTATCAGTGTCAGAAATAGCAACGGATCGTTCCTTTATGGAGATTGCAAAAGCAGAACCAGTCGTATTTATTATTATCTTTTTTATAATTTATAGTTTATTTATGATAATTAGTATTGCTTTTTTCTATTTTTCTCATATTTTATTAAAAATTAAGGGAAAATATGATATTAGTTTACTTATTTTAAATTTTTTCACAGTTTTTTTAACAATATCAACGCTTGTTATTAAATCAGTTGGAGGGGCATTACCAACAGTAGTTATCAAAACTAGTTTATTTTTTATTTTAATATCGATGTCCTTATCAACGACTGCAAAATTATTAGCCTTACGAGAAGAACGACTAAAAAAAAGAAAAAAATAGGTTAAATATAGCAGTATTTTAAAGGAGGTACATATGAAAATTAAAGAGCGGTTGGATACGTTAAGTGATGCGATTATAGCCATTATTATAACCATTATGGTATTAGAGATGCCAATTGAGATAAAAAATGGGGAGATTAACTTTGTTGGTTTGTTTCAAGCCATTGGAATCTTTATTGTTAGTTTCTGTTTTGTTGCTAATATCTGGTATCAACATGCGGTCGCATTTTCGGAAGTAAATGAAGTACCAAATAAAATAATTGTGATGGATTTAATCTTAATGATGCTTTTATCGTTAATGCCAACCTTCACACGACTAATGACAAGTGATACTGTCAGAGAAACGGTTACAATGTATGGTGTTTTATATTTGTTAATTATTTATCTATTCAGGGAAATTGTAAAAGAAATTATTCATCAAAAATATACAGAAAAATCTGATATGAAAAAAGTATATGTAACCATTTATGGCAGACATAACACAGAAACCGGATTATTAATATTAGCTTTAATTCTTATAGGCTGGTTTTTCCCTAAAATAACGTTAGTCTTTTTTATTATCATACCAATTCGTTCATTTATTACTAATAGTGCAGATAACAGTGAATTTACTAATATTAGTCAAATGGAACCTAAAGGTACTGAGGCATTCTTAGAGATGACACCTGAAGATAGAGAAAAATTAAAACCAATTATTACGACACTTAGAAAAGAAATAAAACAACAAGATCCTGATGCGTGGGAGAATTTTACAGAGGATGCTGAAGAGGCACTCGACGTTAGTGAAGGAACGATACTTAGATGGTTTCGTCAATATCGTCAAGCATTTGAGGATTCACAAAATACGCGAAGAAAAAATATAAAGTATGGTAGAGACCAATTAAGTAGAGAAGATGATTAATAGTAAACTGTCCGTCCAATTTTGGAAAGGGCAGTTTTTAATTACAAAAAACCCCTATACTAGACTGATATTTCAGTATCTAATATAGGGGGATTGTTATTATTATTGTGCCATAAAATCTTTTAACCAATTTTTACCTTCAACGAAACGCGTAACAAGCATTGCAGTAGCAGTATTTCCTGTTGAATTTAATAAAGTTGCGGGAATATCAATGATGGTTGTAATAATTAGAATTAATGGAAGAGCAGCCATTGGGAAACCGAAGATTGAACAAATTAAGGTTTCGGCAACCATACCACCACCTGGAATAGCGCCCATCACGACACCAACCAAGAATGAAACACAGATAATCATAATCATATTATTTAAACTCGTGATATCTTTACCAAAAACGGCAAATAAAAATGTTGTTTTTAAGATGCCACCAATAACAGAGCCATCCTTGTGCGTATTTGCACCTAATGGGATGATCGTATTTGCGATATCTTCGCTCACGCCCATTTTTTTAGAATACTCTAGGTTAACAGGGATACATGCAGCTGAAGAACTTGTTGCAATTGCTGTAACAGCAGGAGCTGAGACATTTTTCCAAAAAATCATAAAACCGGCTTTGCCACCTGCGATAAATGCATAGAAACTCATCATCACAAAGAAGTAGAAAGCTGTAATACCTAAGTAAAGAATGAAACTGCGCAAATATCCGGCAGCAATCTGAGGTCCTAAATTACCGATAATATTGGCAAAGAAACAACCTAAACCAATTGGCGCGTAGATCATCACATATTTAACCATCCGCATAACTACTACGTTTCCAGCTGATAAAAATTTTGTAAATACACTAGATTCTTTACCGGTTGCTGAAGCAGCTGTACCCATTAAAATCGAAAAGATAATTAGTTGTAACATATTATCTTTTGATAATAAATGATAAAAGTCATTAACGGTGAATGTATTAACTAATGTTTCTAAACCAGATGATTTTGTTGATGTATCTTTAACAGTACCCATCAAACCTTTAATCGTATCAACGTTGACGCCGTGAATAGGGTTAAAGAGACGAACACCGATATACCCAATAACACCAGCAATGAAAGCCGTTGTTAGGAAGACAATTAATGTTGTAATCATGATTTTACCAAGTCGTTTCATTTCAGACATTTCTGCGATGGCAGATGAAATACTGAAAAAAACAAGTGGAACTAAAATCATGTACATTAGATTTAGAAAAAGATCTCCTAAAGGTTTAAGGACAGCAGCTTGTTCTTTAAAGATTAAGCCGACAATCCCACCTATGATTAGACCCGAGAGTAATAATAAAGATGTTTTGTAGCGATTAAAAAAAGTAGTCATAAAAAATCCCCTTAAATAATTAGTCTAAAGTCATAAACACTAGTATATCAATTGTTTTGTTTAAAAGCTAAGTTAAAAAAAGGAAACGAATAATATGCAAAAACAAATGAGTTTAATCAATATTAAAAAATGAGATAGTATTAGTTAATAATGAGTATTTAACCGATTATACTAATTTGAAAGATAGCTTATTGACGGGTTAAATACATTAGTTTACAATTGTAATCATAAGACCAATGAAAGAAGGGCAATACTAATGAATAATAAAAAAATAATTGAAATTAGCGACGCTGAGTGGGAAGTTATGCGTGTTATCTGGACATTAGGTCAGAGTACTAGTAATGAAATATTTAAGAATTTAAAAGAAAAAAAGAATTGGCAAATGCCAACAATAAAAACATTATTGGGTCGATTAGTAAAAAAGGGTGCATTATCTGCTGATAAAGAGGGCCGAGCATTCATATACAAACCCCTAATAGAAGAACAAACGACGATGGATCATGTTAGTCAGTTATTATTTGAACATATGTGCCAAATGAAAATTGGCTCAACAATTGCCGATTTATTAAGTGAAGTTGAGTTAAGCCAATCAGATATTGTGAAACTACAAAGTGTGATTGATGAAAAAAGTAAAAATGCACCAGAAATGGTTGAATGTAACTGCTTAGCTGAAAAAATGATGTAAATGTTTCATGTGAAACATTATAAAATTTAATCTGATCCTTTATCTTAATTGTCTAATGAGATTAAAAAAGATGAGAATAGGAGTGTTTGATTTTGAATATTAAAAAAGTAAGTGAGAAGTTTGATTTACCGACTGCGACGTTACGATATTATGAGGAAGTAGGACTTATTCCCACTGTATCACGGAATACAAGCGGGTATCGGGACTATGATGAAATCGATTTAGAATGGGTTAATTTTGCAAAACATATGCGTCAAACGGGGATTTCAATCAACATTTTAAAAGAATATGCTGACCTAACGCAACAAGGTGAGGCCACTGAAGAGCAACGTAAACAGATTTTGATTAAACAGCAACGATTATTAGGTGAACAAATCGCGGCGATGCAAGATACTTATAATTTTTTAGATAATAAAATTGAAACGTACGAAAATCATGTAAAACAGATGTTAAAAATGACCGATAAATAAAAAGCTTGCCTTCAAGTCGACTTGAAGGTTTATTATAAACCTATATTAGATATAGGAGGAACATTTTATAATGATTAAGCAAATTAACTTACGAAAAAAATTCAATTTAAATGAACAAATAACCCTACAAAATAAACTTGTGATGGCACCTATGACAACATGGGCAAGTAACGATGATCAAACAGTTTCTGAAGCAGAAATTAGTTATTACGAACAACGTGCAAAACAGGTCGGAATGGTTATCACAGGTTCGAGCCATGTACAAGAAAATGGTGTTGGATTTGATCATGAAATTGGTGTTTATGAAGATCGATTTATACCAGGTTTGACGAAGTTAGCCACAGCTATTAAGGCCGGTGGGGCAAAGGCCATCTTACAATTAAATCATGCTGGAAATAAGGCATTACCAGAATTAATTACAAATCATGACGTTGTTAGTGCGAGTCCAGTACCAGCACCAAAAACACCATTTGCTCCAGCACAGACACCTCGAGAATTGGCAGAAGAAGAGCTAATACAAGTTATAAAGGCTTTCGGAACAGCAACTAAACGTGCAATTCAAGCAGGTTTTGATGGTATTGAAATTCACGGTGCCCATGGATTTCTAATTCAAAATTTTCTTTCACCACACTATAATCATCGGACTGATCAGTGGGGCGGATCATTAGAAAATAGATTACGATTTGCTATGGCAGTAGTTGATGAAGTTCAACGAGTGGCTGATGAAAATACGACTAAAGAATTTATTATCGGTTACCGAATTACACTTGAAGAACGTGAAACAGATGGTCTTAAATTAGAAGATACAGAAGCTTTGATAACGAATTTAGTTGCTAAACAGGTGAGTTATTTGCACCTTTCGTTGGGTGATGCGTTAACTGATGGTCCAAAGGGTGGTGAACCCTATATTCAAAGAGTTTCTCAACTAGTTAATCAACGGGTACCAATCGTGGCAGCCGGCTCATTAAATACTTTTGATAGAGCAACGACAGCATTAAAATCGGGATTAGATTTAGTTGCTGTTGGGTCAGCATTAGTTGCAAATCCTAATTTGCTAAATCAAGAAAAATGGCAATTAACGTTATCGATGAGTGATCCTAGTATCCCTAAGTTAATGTTAAAAAAAATCCAAGCGCTGGGTAGCACATTTGGATTTACCTTAGTAGATTAGATAATTTATTAAAAACTGTAATATCTGTTGTTGATGATAGGAAAACCTATTACTGGCAACAGATTTTTTATGTTATAAAATTAAAAGTTCAGATTTGTCATTTTAATATATTTAAACAGACACTGGCTTAATTTTTAATTTCTGTTATTATTTAGGACGTTAAGACAAATAATATAGATTGGAGAATGATAACTTATGGAAATTGCAGGATTTGGCGTTGAAGAGTGGTTAAATGTCTATGAATCTAAAGCTACGTATGATATTGCACAAAGAACGGTTTCATCGATGACAATGAACGAATTATTAAATATTGGTCAAGAAAATGGTCAGGATTTTTATCGTGATTTAGATGCACAAAAGATGAATTATGGTTGGATTGAGGGGTCCCCAGCTTTTAAAGCAGAGGTTAGCAAACTTTATAAAGCGGTTTCGCCGGAACAAGTTTTACAAACTAATGGTGCAACAGGAGCAAATCAACTGGCACTATACGCGTTGATTGAACCTGGTGATCATGTGATTTCTATGTATCCTAGTTATCAGCAACTCTATGATATTCCTAAATCATTAGGAGCTGAAGTCGATTTTTGGAATATTTCTGAAAAAAATCAATGGATGCCTGATTTGGATGAATTACGAGCAATTATTCGACCAGATACTAAAATGATTTGTTTAAATAATGCGAATAACCCAACGGGAACAGTAATTGAAACTAAACTAATGACTGAAATCGTTAAAATTGCAAAAGAAGTCGGCGCATATGTATTAGTTGATGAGGTCTATTTACCTTTAGATGATACAACGGACGTAAGTTCAATTGTTGATTTATATGACAAAGGTATTGCGACGAATAGTTTATCAAAAACCTATTCAACTCCCGGTATTAGAATCGGTTGGACGGTTGCTAGTCCAGCTGTTACAGATATTTTTAGAAAATACCGTGATTATACGATGATTTGTGCAGGTGTATTTAATGACCAAATGGCTGTTCATATTTTAAAAAATAAAGAATTAGTATTGGATAGAAATCGACAAATTGTGAAACGAAATTTAAAAATTTTAAGTGATTGGGTGGAAAATGAGCCAGCAGTTAGCTTAGTAGTGCCAAAATCTGTCTCGACTTCATTTATAAAATTTGAAACAATTGAAGATGATGAACAATTTTGTCAAAAATTATTAAAAGATTATGGGGTTTTATTAGTACCTGGAAGCCGATTTGGTGTGCCAGGACATGCAAGATTAGGTTACTGTGCTAAAGAATCCGTTTTAGTAGAAGGATTAAAACGCTTGTCACAAGCATTACATGAATAAGTTTAGTGCATCAAAGAGAGATAAAAAGTAGATTTACAAGTTACTTTTTATCTCTCTTTTTGTGGAAAGTAAAATTAGATGATAAATCAAAAAGTGTGAGCTGGTTCACACTTTTAATGTAACCGATTTCACACCAGAAACTGTAGACTGTTGATATACTCCAAGCGAAACGACCGGCAGAGGAGGGTGTCATGATAAAAATACAGTAAAAGGATAACGCCGCTATCTATTTGGTATAAAACAATTAAAGGAGGAAATTATAATGGATTCAACGACAACAATGGAAAAGGTACCTAAAAAGAAATTTAAGTTAAAAATGCCCGGCGCTTTTGTTATTTTATTTATATTAACGATTGTTGCAGTTATGGCAACATGGATTATTCCAGCGGGCTCTTACTCTAAATTATCTTATGATCAGGCAAGTACGGAATTAAAAATTACCGATGCGCATGGGAATGTAAAAAAAGTTCCTGCGACACAAAATCAATTGGATAAACTTCATGTCAAAATTGATATTAAACAATTTACATCAGGTGGTATTACGGCAGCAGTATCAATACCTAATACATATCAGCGATTGAAGCAAAATCCGGCAGGACCAGCTGATATCACAAATAGTATGGTTAACGGGACAATTGAAGCCGTAGATATTATGGTCTTTATTTTAGTCCTGGGTGGTTTAATTGGTGTTGTTAAAGTCAGCGGCGCGTTTGAATCAGGTTTAATTGCGCTAACTAAGAAAACCAAAGGTCATGAATTTTTATCAATTTTCTTTGTTTCAATTTTAATGGTTTTAGGCGGAACTCTTTGCGGGATTGAAGAAGAGGCAGTGGCCTTCTATCCAATATTGGTACCAGTATTTATCGCGATGGGCTATGATTCGATAGTCTGCGTGGGGGCAATTTTCTTATCCAGTTCTATTGGGACCACATTCTCTACGATTAATCCGTTCTCAGTTGTTATTGCGTCAAATGCAGCCGGAATTGATTTTACGCAAGGTATGATTTGGCGGATTGTTGGTTTGATTGTCGGGTCTATTTTCTTAATTATTTATTTAGGACGTTATAGTAAAAAGGTTAAGGATGATCCAACAGCTTCAATTACTTATGAAGATAGTAAAGACTTTAATCGATTATGGTCAGTATCTTCAGGTGAAGGTGGTAATAAATCAGTTTTCACTATTCGTAAGAAAATTATTCTATTATTATTTGTTGTGACATTCCCAATCATGGTTTGGGGCGTTATGGCAAAAGGTTGGTGGTTCCCAACGATGGCATCTTCATTCTTGGTATTTGCTATCGCCATTATGTTCTTAACAGGTACAGGTCGAGATGGTCTAGGTGAAAAGGGTGTCATTGATGCTTTTGTCAGTGGTGCATCTAGTTTAGTTGGGGTGTCATTTATTATTGGACTTGCCAGAGGGATAAATATCGTGTTAAATCAAGGATTGATTTCAGATACCATTCTTCAATATGCGTCATCTTTAGTTGTTGGCGTAAGTGGACCAATTTTCATAATTATCATGATGGTTATTTTCTTCTTCCTTGGATTTATCGTACCTTCTTCATCCGGATTAGCCGTTTTAGCAATGCCAATATTTGCGCCATTAGCTGATTCTGCAGATATTCCAAGATTTATTGTCGTTTCTGCTTATCAATTTGGACAGTATGCAATGCTTTTCTTAGCACCAACAGGGTTAGTTATGGCAACACTTCAAATGTTAAATATCAGATATTCGCACTGGGTAAAATTCGTTTGGCCCGTCGTTGTCTTTGTTCTATTATTTGGTGGTGCACTCTTAGTATTACAAGTCTTAATTTATTAAAGTAAGAATTATCATAAAAATAATGTACTTTTAATGTTTCTCATTTAATAATTTTAAAAACACGGTAGTGGAAGCGTTTTATAAATGTAATATACGATATTGAACCGTAAGAATCCTCATAATGAGAAATAGTTCACATTATAGGTGTAAGCGTTTACTAATATAGGCTAATTATTCCTGTTATGCTATGCATGTAATAAATATATGGGAGGTAATCATTATGACAAGTCCAGTACACGTAACATCAGAAATCGGAACTCTTAAAACAGTTTTGTTAAAGAGACCCGGTAAAGAAGTTGAAAACTTAACACCAGATATCATGGGTCGTCTTTTATTTGACGATATTCCATACTTACCTGAAATTCAAAGAGAACATGATTTTTTCGCAAAAACATTGCAAGACAATGGCGTTGAAACAATTTATCTTGAAACATTGGCTGCAGAAGCTTTAGATGCAGGAAATGTAAAAGAAGAATTCTTGGAAAAAATGTTAGATGAATCAGGTTTAGTTTCTAGCACACTCCATGCTGCATTGAAAGAATATTTACTTTCAATGGAAACACAAGATATGGTTGATAAAATTATGGCTGGCGTTAGAACAAATGAAATCGATTACAAGTCAAATGCTTTAGTTGATTTAAGTTCTTCTGAAGACTATCCATTCTTTATGGATCCAATGCCTAACCTTTACTTTACACGTGACCCAGCAGCATCAATGGGTGATGGTTTAACAATTAACCGTATGACATTCGCTGCACGTCGTCGCGAATCATTATTTATGGAATACATTATGGAATACCATCCACGTTTTGCTAATAAAGGCGTAAACGTATGGCGTAGTCGTAACCATCTCGACCGTATGGAAGGTGGAGACGAATTAATTTTAAACGACCACGTTCTTGCAATTGGTATTTCGCAACGTACTTCAGCTCGTTCAATCGAAGAATTAGCACAAGTATTATTTGCAAAACACAGTGGCTTTGATAAGATTCTAGCAATTAAAATCCCTAATAACCGTGCAATGATGCATTTGGATACAGTGTTCACAATGATTGATTACGATAAATTTACAATTCATCCAGGAATCCAAGATAATGGCGGAAACGTTGATACATTTATCTTAGAACCAGGTAAAGATAACCACATTAACATTTCACATCGTACAGACTTACAAAATGTCTTACGTGAAGTCTTAAAAGTACCAGAACTTATCTTAATTCCAGTTGGTAACGGCGATGCAGTAGTTGCACCTCGTGAACAATGGAATGATGGTTCAAATACATTGGCAATCGCTCCTAATACAGTTGTAACTTATAATCGTAACTACGTTTCAAATGAAGTCCTAAGAAGTTATGGAATTAAAGTTATTGAAGTTATTTCAGCCGAATTATCACGAGGTCGTGGTGGTCCACGTTGTATGAGTATGCCTATCGTTCGTGAAGACTTAAAAAAATAAAATTTAAAAAAGGTGGAAATTAATATGTCAAACACAGTCTTTCAAGGTCGCAGTCTTTTAGCAGAAAAAGATTTTACTCCAGAAGAATTAGAATATTTAATCGATTTCTCAATTCATTTAAAAGATTTGAAAAAACGTGGAATCCCTCATAAATATCTTCAAGGTAAGAATATTGCCTTACTTTTTGAAAAAAATTCAACAAGAACACGTGCTGCTTTCACAACAGCATCAGTTGATTTAGGTGCTCATCCTGAATTTCTTGGAAAAAATGATATTCAATTAGGTAAAAAAGAATCAGTTGAAGATACAGCTAAAGTATTAGGTAGTATGTTCGACGGTATTGAATTCCGTGGATTCAGCCAAGATGTTGTTGAAGGATTAGCTAAATTCTCAGGCGTTCCTGTATGGAATGGTTTAACTGATGAATGGCATCCAACACAAATGATTGCTGATTTTATGACTGTTAAAGAAAACTTTGGCAAATTAAAAGGCATCACATTAACATACGTTGGGGATGGCCGTAACAATATGGCTAACAGCCTTTTGGTAACTGGATCAATGTTAGGTGTAAATATTCATATCGTTGCACCTGACTCATTACAACCAACTGAAGAAGTTCAAAAATTTGCTGCTGAATTTGCTAAAAAATCAGGAAGCAAGAACATGATTACTTCAGACGTTGATAAAGGGGTTAAAGGTTCAGATATTCTTTACACAGATGTTTGGGTATCAATGGGTGAAGAAGATAAATTCGAAGAACGTATTAACACATTGAAACCATACCAATTAAACATGGACATGGTTAAAAAGACTGGTAATGAAAATATGATCATCATGCATTGTTTACCAGCATTCCATGGCATTGAAACTGAATATGGTAAAGAAATGTTCGAAAAATATGGTGTTAAAGAAATGGAAATTACTGACGAAGCATTCCGTAGTAAATATGCGCGTCAATTTGAAGAAGCAGAAAACAGAATGCATTCAATCAAAGCAATTATGGCTGCAACTGCAGGAAACTTATTCATTCCACGCGTTTAATAACATTATGATAGTTTGTTTTTAACGGTGAAAGTAACTTAACAGGGAAGTGTCTCTGCAAAAAAATAGGCTGTCATTAGGGGGACTAATCTGGAGCAAGACTTTAGATTAGGTCCCTTTTTATTTTTAATAAAGAAAGTAGGCAGTTAAATTATGGACGAAAAACATACAGTTAAAAAAATTAGTTTAATGGCGCTAGTCGCGTTAGTTATTAGTTCTTCTATTGGTGGTGGGGTCTTCGGACTAACCTCTGATTTAGCCAATGCATCTTCACCCGGTCCTGCTCTAATTGGTTGGGTAATTGTCGGAATTGGTATTTTGATGTTATCTCTTTCATTGAATAACTTATTAAATAAAGAACCAGATTTAGAAGGTATTTTTACTTATGCAGAAAAAGGATTTGGACCATTCGCTGGATTCATCAGTGGTTGGGGTTACTGGTTATCTGCTTGGTTAGGAAACGTTGCATTCGCTACAATCTTGATGAGTGCGGTTGGTTACTTTTTCCCTATCTTTAAATCAGGACAAAATCTACCTTCAATTTTAATTGCAAGTATCCTTTGCTGGGGATTAACATACTTTGTTAATCGCGGTATTGAAGGTGCAGCAGCAATCAATGCGATTGTTACGGTCTGCAAATTAATTCCAATTTTTGTATTTATTGTTGTTGCTATATTCTTATTCAAGATCGATATTTTTACAGCTAACTTCTGGGGCACAATGAGTCATAACTTCGTTGTTGGCGATGTCGCTTCACAAATTAAAAAATGTATGATGGTTATGATGTGGGTCTTTGTAGGTATCGAAGGGGCATCAATGTTGTCTTCTCGTGCAGAAAAGAAATCTGATGCAGGTAAGGCTACAATCATTGGCTTAATTAGTTTATTAGTCGTTTACGTTTTAGCTTCAATGTTACCATACGGTATTTTGACACAAGCACAATTAGCTTCAATTCATCAACCAGCAATGTTATATATTGCTGTTGAAATGGTTGGACCAGTTGGTGGTTACGTTATCGGTATTGGCTTAATTGTTTCAATTTTGGGTGCATGGTTATCATGGACAATGCTTCCAGCAGAAACAATGTTATTAATGGCCAAAAGTAAATTATTACCCGGTTACTTTGGTAAAGTTAATGATAAAAAAGCACCAACTTTTGCTTTAATCGTAACAGGCGGATTAGTACAATTATTCCTTTTCACGCTTTTATTCACAGATAAGGCTTATAATTTTGCTTATTCACTATGTACAGCTTCAATTATTGTTTGTTATATCTTAGTTGCGATGTATCAAGTTAAATACTCAATTCAACATATTGATGAAAAAGGCAATAAAGCACAATTAGTATATGGTTTAATTGCGCTATTATTCCAAGTTGCCGGGATTATTATGGCCGGTATCAGTTATTTATTACTCTGTTTAATCGCTTACATTCCAGGGATTTACTTCTATGGGAAAGCAAGAGTAGCACAAGGTGAAAAATTCTTATCAAAAGGCGAAATAGGTATAACCCTGGTTATAATTATTGGTGCTTGCATTGGTATTTGGTTAATTGCTTCAGGAAAAATGGTTGTTTAATAAATAAAAAAATGAGGAGTCGATTAATATGTCAAGAAAAATTGTTATTGCTTTAGGTGGAAATGCTATTTTATCAAAGGATGCTAGTGCTGAGGCACAACAAAAAGCATTGCGAGAAACAGCTGAATATCTTGTTAAATTTGTTGAAAAAGGGGATAAATTAATTATCTCTCATGGTAATGGTCCACAAGTTGGGAACTTATTACTTCAACAAGCAGCTGCAGTTTCTGAAAAGAACCCAGCCTTACCATTAGATACTTGTGTTGCAATGACACAAGGAAGTATTGGTTATTGGATGCAAAATGCATTGGATAATGCATTGGTTGAAAAAGGAATCAATAAAGAAGTTGCAACTATTGTGACACAAGTTATCGTTGATCAAAATGATGCTGCATTTAGTAACCCAACTAAACCAGTTGGTCCATTCTATTCAGAAACAGCTGCTAAAGCAGAAATGGCTGCACATGAAGAGATGACATTTGTTGAAGATGCTGGTCGTGGATGGCGTCGTGTTGTTCCTTCACCACGTCCAACTGGGATTAAAGAATACAAAACAATCGATCAATTAACAGAAAATGGTGTTATTTCAATTTCTGTTGGTGGCGGTGGTGTTCCTGTTGTTGAAGAAAACGGTAAATTACATGGCGTAGAAGCTGTTATTGATAAAGATTTCGCTTCAGAAAAATTAGCTGAATTGGTAGATGCTGATTTACTTATTATTTTGACGAGTGTTGATAATGTTTATGTTAACTTCAATAAACCTAATCAAGAAAAATTAGAACAGGTAACTGTTTCTGAATTAAAAGAATATATCAAAGAAGATCAATTCGCTAAAGGTAGTATGTTACCTAAGATTGAAGCTGCGATTGAATTCGTTGAAGCAAGTAAAAAGGGTCGCGCAATTGTGACATCTTTAGAAAACATCAGTCAATTATTAGATAATGATGCTGGGACAGTTATCGTAAAAGGTTAATAAAAAGCGATAGTTAAGCTGAACTAGCTAACAAAGTTGTAAGGTAAATTGTGGCCAAGGAATATCCATGTTAAAATGATAAAGGAGAGAGTTTAGGGAGTTAGTAATTAGTGGAGGGGATCAAACAATGCAAAAAATTAAAGCAGTACCCCAATATATGCAGTATTTAAGAAAATTATCAGATTTTGAAGCACTTACTGATGAAGAAGCCAATTTACTAATGAACAACATGAGTATCAAATCGTTCCAAAAAGGTCAGGTTCTTTTTGACGAAAATGATCAACGTACACGTTTTTATTTTTTAATAGAAGGCGTAATACGGGTTGAACGATTTGATATTGATGGCGACTTTGGATTTTATTCATATATCAAAAATGACTTAGGATTTCCGTATCGAGGCTTACTAAGTGATAAAAATTACCCTTATTTAGCGAGAGCCATGACGGATATACAAATCGTCTATTTCCCAATGGCCTTAGTTGAACGGATATTGAAGCAAAATATTCTGATGGCTACTCGATCAATAAGGGAGATGTCAACAATTCTAAGCGCTACAGAGAATCAAGTGCAAAGAATGGTAACGTCTAGTGCTCATGATCGAATTGTACAAGCTATCAATATTTTAGCAGAACAATTAGGTGCTGATTTCACAGAAAAGCATGTCGTTATTCCTTATCGTGTCACGATTAAAGAGCTAGCGTTAGTTAGCGGGACTACTCGTGAAACAGCCGGACATGTGATTAAGTGCTTGGCTAAAAATAAGGAAATCATTTTTGAACGGCAGCAATTAACATTGTTGGAAGGTTGGTTTGCTGATCAGAGTTTTGACCGGCAAGAACGCATCTTTAAATTATAATCTGAATAAAAAAATGATCATATGACTTTGGCATATTATGGCCAGGTCATATGATTATTTTTTTAAAATAAAATTGTAATTAAACCGATTGCTAATACTACTTGAACAAGCATAATACCACCAGCATAAAGTAATAAACGCTTGCCTTGACTAAATAGTGATTTTAAATTTAACCGAAGGCCAATAGCAGCTAAGGCGATTATTTCACACCATGTACTTAGAAAATGTGCAGTTTCACCAATTCGTGAAGGTAAAAAATGTAAACTATTAAGGACACAAAGTGTTAAAAATCCAATAACATACCAAGGAACTAAAGTTGATTTTTTTGTTGTTACTTGTGACGCTTTTTGGGTAGGTTGATTCTTGCTGTGTAAATAGCTAAAAATAGTAATAACAAATACTAAACAAATAATTCTTAATATTTTGAACAATGTAGCAGTTACGATGACATCCTGATTTAGCATAGTTGCACTTGCAACTACTTGCCCAACAGATTGCACAGTTCCACCAATTAAGACACCTCTGAAAACATTGTTACCACCCCAGAGGAGGGTTCCAATAATAGGTAATGTTAACATTAAAATGGTTCCCATTAGATTAACTAACGTAATTGAAATTCCAGTTTCTTCATTATCAGCATCAATAACTGGGGCAATTGCACCAATGGCTGATGAACCACAGACAGCATTTCCACCGGCCATTAATAAGTAAGTACCTTCACCAAAGGCTAATTTTTTACCTAGCCAAATTGCAAAAATAATTGTGATACTCATTTGAAGAAAAGTAAAAAGTAAGCCATTTAAACCAATTTCTTTAATACTTTGAAATGTGATAGTCGCACCTAACAAAAGAACTGAGTATTCTAATAAACGTTTCTCAGAAAATTTAGTTCCGGCCGTTAGTGTGGGTTGATGTAGAACAGTATTACCTAAAATGATTCCAATGAATAAAGCAATAGTTGCACCACCTAACATGGGCAACCAAAGTTTAGCAATAAAATAGCTGGCAAGCCCAATTAGTAAGGCAACGATAAATCCTGGTAGTAAGTTAGTTATTTTTTTCAATATGATCATCCTCTCTAAACAATACTTTAACTATAGCTGATTTCTTTTAATTAATAAAATAAATCTTTATAATAAGTACTATTAATAAAACGAATGGAAGTGGTTAATATTTTTAAAAATTTAGAAATTTTTAAATCAGTTTATGAAACAAGGAACTTTACTACTAGTGCGCAACTACTATTTTTATCACAACCAACGATTTCAGTTCAAATTAAGCAATTGGAAGAAACATTAGGTGTTATGTTATTTGAAAGAAATGGCCGACAACAAATTGTACCTACCGAGAGTGGAACGCTACTTTACCAGCAAACACAGCAATTACTAGATTTATGGCAGCAAGATTTATTTGCCTTAAAACATCAAAAAACTGATCAGAAAATTGCCTGTAAAATAGCTGCCTCACACACCACTGCAGCATACTTACTACCTGACCTGTTACGCAAAAATAAGGAATCTCTAAAACGATTAGAATTAGAAGTTAGCGTTCTTAATTCATCACAAATTATGGAACAATTAAAGCAACATAAGTTAGATTTTGGATTTATTGAAAAACCGTTGACTGAGAAGAATATTAAACGTTACTCGTTGACGACTGATCAATTAGTTTGGGCTGGTAATGAGGATGAGCCGTGGTTACTTAGAGAACATGGATCAGGTGTTTATCATTATTCAATTAACTACTTAAAAGCAAATAATTTAACGTTAGAGCACTTCATGACGATTAAAAGTAATTCATTAATTATTCAATTGCTCAGACAAGGTATAGGGCAATCAATTGTTTCACAGACTGCACTGACTGATTACCCAGAGATACCAGTCAAAGTACTATCAAAACAGTATCAGCGTGAATTCTACCTTGTTGGAAGAAACGAACTACCAAAGCCAATTCAAGAATTTGTAACTTGTTTAATAAATGAATCTTCTAAAGTATAGATTAAGGTTATCAGACTTAAGTATAAAATAATTAGGTTAAATAAATTGCTTACTTTTAGTAAGTGTGATAATTTAAGTTTATTAAATAAATTGGGGGTATCAATCATGAACACTAAATTATTAGGATTACATCATATTACAGCTATTACTTCAAGTTCACCAAAAATGTTTCATTTTATGACAGAAATATTAGGATTACATTTAATTAAAAAAACAGTAAATCAAGATGATGTTAGAACCTATCATCTATACTTTACGGATGATATGGGATCGGCAGGAACCGATATTACCTTTTTTGATTTTCCGGGTTTATTTCAAGGCACAAAAGGAAAAAATGGTATTTCGAGAATTGGATTTAGAGTTCCTAGCGATGATGCCCTAGATTTTTGGGCAGAACGATTTGACGATTATGATATTAAACATGATGAAATTGAAATGAATTTTGGCAGTAAAACAATGAATTTTTATGATTTTGATCATGAGCAATATCAATTAATTTCTGACGAACGTAATCATGGTGTGGAAGCTGGGACACCTTAATTATATAGTCCGGTTCCCAAGATGTTCGCAATTAATGGGTTAGGAACAACAATTATTACAGTGGATTATCCAGAACGTATGGATATTGTGTTAAGACAATTATTGGGATTTGATAAAATTGCCACAGAAAATCAACGTACATTATATGAATTGAACGATGGTGGACATGGCGCACAAATTATTATCGAAGAAGACCAAGATTTACCGAATGAGATTCAAGCATATGGAACAGTTCATCATATTGCTTTCAGGACAGAAGATGAAGAGTCATTAAACTATTGGATTGAACAAATACAAAGAGTTGGTATTCGTGATTCAGGTTTTGTTGACCGATTCTATTTTAAATCAGAGTATTTCCGTCCTGGTGAAGGTGTATTATTTGAAATTGCAACGGATGGTCCTGGATTCTTGCAAGATGAAACATATGAAGAAGCTGGTATTCACCTAGAGTTACCACCATTTTTAGAAGACCAACGTGCAGATATTGAAGCTCACTTAGTTAATTTCAATTCAGACAAGAAGTTATAGATATGGCAGAAGCAATTACATCTTATAAAGCTGGTAGGGTTGGCAATGCGACAATCTTAATGTTGCATGGAACTGGTGGAACGGAATCAGATTTACTATCAATTGCAGATTTTTTGGCTCCAGATAGTCCTAAAATTGGCATTCGTGGACGGTTAATAGAGAATGGTTTAACACGCTATTTTGCACATTTACCGGATGGTGATTTCGATTTAAATAGTTTATCTGTAGAGACAAATTGGTTAATGACTGTAATTAATGAGTTAGCTGTGAAGTACGCTTTTGATCCAGAAAAATTAATTGTCCTAGGTTATTCTAATGGGGCTAACGTTGCCTTCCATTCATTATTAACGGAACAGGCACTATTTAAAACAGCTGTTTTACTACATCCTATGGTGTTATCGGAAAATATTAAAGCGACTGTCGACTTAAGTGATATTAAAATTTGGGGTTCATATGGATTTTTAGATCCAATTGTTTCAAAATCAAATTTTGATGAACTAAAGAAGTTTTGTCGAGAATTTAATATTGAATTTACCAGTTTTGAGGCTGAACAATCACATCAAATTTCAGAATTAGAATTACGGAATGCTAAACAATGGTTAGATAAGACCAATAGATTAAAAATTGAGGAATAATATAAGATGATTTCATTTAATAGTAACGAATTATCGGCTAAAAATCAGTACAAATTAATGTCTGGTACATTAATTCCGAGACCCATAGCATGGGTTACTACTGTAAATGAGACGGGACTAATTAATTTAGCTCCGTTTAGTTTTTTTAGTGTTGTATCGGATACGTTGCCATTAATGTCGATATCAATTAATCGACGTAGAAATGGTGAAATGAAACACACCGCGGCTAATTTAGTTAGTTCGAAACAGGCTGTGGTCCAATTACCAACACGTGAATTAATGGAATTTGTTAATCAGAGCGCTGCTAGTTTTGGACTAGACGAGAGTGAAGTTTCCGAATTGAAATTAACAACGGTTCCTAGTAATAAGGTATTGGTGCCAGGGATTGATGGTGTTAAAGCGAGGTTTGAAGTTATATTGAACCAGTATGTTCCTATTATGGATGATGGTAAGATTATTACGGATTTATTTATTCTTGAAGTGGTTTGTTTTCACATAGAAGATGATGTTTTGGATAAAGAAAAAATGTATATTAATGCTAAAAAATTAGATCCAGTGGCGAGGCTGGCTGGACCAGAATACGCTAACTTAGGAGAGCAATATAAATTAATTCGACCAAAATAGTTAATATCAAATTAGTAATTCTTTGATTAGCCATTGTTGTATGGATTGAATAATTATATAGCCGTTATTGACATATAGTAAGTGTTATTGATGACAGTATTTATTATTAAGGGCTACACTACAAGTATAAATAGTATAGGGGGATACAATTATGGGATATCAAGCAAGTCAAGAAGAACATTCGATTGAAATCACCAATGTTCAATCATTAGAAAAATTAGTGGAAGCACGTATGGAAAAGGGTGCATTTGGGTATATTGCTGGTGGAGCTGAGGATGAATGGACGTTACGCGAAAATACAAGTGCATTTAATCATAAGCAAATTTCACCTCGAGTTTTACAAAATATCGAAAATCCGGATTTATCAACAACATTTATGGGTATTGATTTACAAATGCCAATGATAGCAGCTCCAGTTGCGGCACAGGGGCTAGCCCATGAACAAGGTGAAATTGATACTGCTAAGGGGATGGCCGCAGTTGGTTCAATTATGTCGCTTAGTACGTATTCAAATAAAACGATTTCAGAAACATATAATGGAGGAACTGGTGGACCTCAATTTTTCCAATTGTATATGAGTAAAGATGATAAATTTAATCATTTTTTATTAGATCAAGCCAAAGAAGTGGGGATGAAGGCTATCATATTAACAGCTGATTCAACACTAGGTGGTAATCGTGAAGCTGATAGTATTAATAAATTTATCTTCCCTCAACCAATGGCTAATTTAGCTGAATATGGTGAAGGTGAAGGACAAGGAATCGCAGCTATTTATGCTAATGCTAAACAAACATTGAGTTTAGCAGATATTAAGAGTATTTCTGATTATACTGACTTACCCGTTTTCGTTAAAGGTATTCAATCACCATTGGATGTTGATGCTATTATTGAAGCTGGAGCTAAAGGTATTTGGGTTTCAAATCATGGCGGTCGGCAACTAGATGGCGGACCTGCATCGTTTGATGTTCTTGAGTTAATTGCTAAGAAGGTCAATAAACGAGTGCCAATTGTCTTTGATAGTGGCGTTCGTCGTGGTTCACATATATTTAAAGCGCTTGCTAGTGGGGCGGATGTCGTTGCCATTGGCCGTCCAATGGTTTATGGGCTTCATTTGGGTGGTGCGAAAGGCGTTCAATCAGTCTTTGAACATTTAGCTAAGGAATTAACAATTGATATGCAATTAGCTGGAACAAAAACGGTTGATGATATAAAAAAAACGGAACTTATTTAAAGAAAACAATAAGGGGATACAATTATGCTAGTTATTAATTACATTCATGGAGAAGAATTACAAGCAACTTACAAAACAGCTGCTGCTTTTGTTGCGATGATGGAATTAGAAGTACCCGAATTTGAAGATTATTATGAAATTACTAAAGTGACAGAAGCTGGTAAAGAAATCGAATTATCGGATAAAACAATGGGCGGTTTATTTAACTTATTATTAGCACGAGGATAATTTTTATTGATGAAAACGGTTCATTGTTAACTATTGTTAAATAGTAACAATGATGTTAGGCATTTAAATAGTATTTAAGATACTAAAGTATGACCCAATTATATTTCTATTGGGTCATACTTTTTAATTTATAAGAAATACGTTTGTTATTGAACTAGCAAACATAATAAGTCGTTAGTTAATAAGTTCTTTCATATTATTAACTGTTTGGTGCTTCAATTTGTGAGAGAAAAAAATACAGTACTAGAAATATAAAAATAATATCTGTTACTGTATTTAAATCCGATTTAAAAGATTTATAGCATAGAGTATTTTTGTTTCACGTGAAACATTGGATCAATTAAAAAATTGATAAATCAACATACTTATTTTGTAAAACCTTAAAATCGTAGGTTGCTAAATTTTGGATATCTTCTAAACCATCAAACATTGCTGTATAACTTCCAGCAAGCATTAGATTTAAGGGAATACCTTTATTTTGGCGAACTAAAATAACAGGTTTGCGATTGGCATGAGCATAACCACATTCCCAAACAGTACCTGAGTCAGCTTCATCATTGTTTTCTTCCAATTGATAATCAAGAACTGCAACAACGATATCTGCTTGATCAATTTGGCGAATATCATTTTGGAAGGTAGCTGTTTGCCATTCAAATGTGCCGAAGTCCGCATCTGGATATTGAACGTTTCCTGGAAGATGAATTGCATCTGCGTTAATTGTTGGATTTTTACTTAGGAGATCGGCTACCAAATCTAATCGTTCTTTTTGTTCTGGAGTGAAAAAGGGTCCTGCAAGATAAACGCGTTTTTTTGTCATTGTAAACTCCTTTTATATTAATAATGTAAGTATACTAATAATTAAAAAATAAATCAATTAATAATTCGGCTATTAATCTTTTAATGATAAATAAACATAATATTCCATAAACATGATAACAAAAAACGAACTATACATTTGTATTTATTATAGTTATTCGCTTATAATGACGTTACATTTTAGAGAAATAACAGAAATAAAGGTTGGTTATGTCATTTTCAGTAAAATAAAGGTAATTATTCAATAAAAAAGTAAACGCTTTCTTGAATATCTAATTAAAATGGACTAGTATTAATAAGAATGGACAAATACAGTAAGCGGAGGAGATAAATATGCAAGTTAAAACAAAGGATTTTGGAAATGACTATGATTTAATAACGATTATAAATGATAATGGGTTTGAATTATCACTCACAGATTTAGGGGCTAGAATTGTTAGCCTCAAGGTACCCACAAGTACTGGAAAACGAGAAATTGTTCTTGGATTTGATTCAGCAAATGAATACTTAGAAAAAGATAGTTTTATTGGCGCTTCAATTGGTCGTGTTGCTGGACGTATTAAAGATGGTAAATTCAACATTAATGATCAAAGCTACCAAGTGCAAATTAACGAAGGTACAAATACATTGCATGGTGGTACGCCAGGATTTGATACTAAAAAGTGGACGTATAAAATAAGTGAAAACGAAAATGAAATAGCTGTTATTTTTCATTTAGATAGCCCAGAAGGCGAACATGGTTTCCCTGGAAACATGGCAATTGATGTAAAATATCTATTAAATAATGATAACATTTGGCATCTTGAAACGACTGCTAAAACGGATAAAGATACACTATATAATCCAACAAATCATGTTTACTTTAATGTTATGGGTGACGTCACAGAAACAATAGATGACAATTTATTACAAGTAGATAGCGATAAGTTTGCACCATTAGAACCCGATTCAATTCCAACAGGTAAAAAGATGTCTGTTGATGGAACGCCTTACGATTTCCGTCAAGCTAAGACATTACATGACGTTTTCACAAGTGATTTTGCTCAAAAAAATCAAGTTAATGGTATCGATCATCCCTTTTTCTTGAATAATCCTGCAGTTGGTAAAGAATCAGCAAAATTAGTTAGTCCAGATAAAGAAGTTTCTGTCTCAGTTTCAACTGATGCAACAAGTTTAGTTATCTTCACGGCTAACTTTGGTGAAGTAACGCCAATTATGCATGGTAAAAAATTAGCTAATCATGCAGCAATTACATTTGAAACACAATCAGCACCTGGATCTGAACAATTCCCTGAATTTGGTGATATTGTTTTACGTGTAGGCGATACGTACAAAACAGTTACAGAATTTAAATTAAATTAATTAGTAATCAACTGAGACAGTCATGGTAAAAATAGTGACTGTCTTTTTGTCGTTAACTTACGAGTGTAAGTCATACCATTTTAGTCGAGAAAGATGTAGACTTTAGTCAGGATAAAACGAAGGAGTGTATAAATGATGACAGAAATAAAAAGAGTATTAGTTGTTGGATCGAATGGTCGAATTGGCCAAAAAGTAACAAGTAAATTAGCTGATAAAGGTTACCAAGTCTTGGCGGGTTCAAGACATACAGATAATTTAGATAAAGGTAATATTACTTATGTCTATGTTGATTTGTTAGAAGGTATAGATAAATTAGTCAAGAATATGCAGGCTGTTGATGCCATATTATTTGTTGCTGGTTCTGGCGGCAAAGACTTAATGAAGATTGATCTAGATGGGGCAGTTAAAACGATGGAAGCAGCTGAAATAGCTCATGTTAAGCGTTTTGTAATGTTGAGTTCCGTTTACTCTTTGGATAGAGAAAAAATTGAAGTTTCATCATTAAGAGATTATATGACTGCTAAGTTTTATGCTGATAATTGGCTAATGAAGAATACGCAATTAGAATATACAATTCTTCAGCCAGGCACCTTAGTAGATGAGCCAGGTACTGGTAAAGTAACATTAAATGATGGTCAAGCGGGCTCTAACTCACTTGAAAACGTGGCAGACGTCTTAGTTTCAGTTATCGCACATGATAATACAATCGGAAAAGTAATTACGATGCATGATGGGGATACAGATATCAAAGATGTCCTGTAAATAATTAGAAATTTCGACACAAAAAAAGAGGTTTACTCAGTTAGTTACTTAACGGAGTAAACCTTTTTTATTTAGAATTATTTAGTTGACTCATTTACGATACCGCTATCTTTAGTTGGTGAAATAGCCCAGAGTGAATCGTAATTATATTTCCCTGTCGTATCAAAAATTGAAGTTGTAAAATCTAAAGTTAGTTTTGCATAATAATAAGATTTGTTAATTACAGAACTTGTTGTACCATCACTAAGACTTGATGAGGGTAAATCGAAAATCGTCTTATTAGAAGAGCTGAAATCAATTTCATTAGAAGTTGTTGGCTTTTCTTAAAAAGTAAGCGTACCGCCATTTGAGCTTGTTTGAACTAGGATAATCGAATCTTTTTAATAAGCGGACTTAAAGTATAATTGATAGTAACACTTAAATTCTAGTTAACTTAAAAAAAGGTTATTAATGACTAAAGGCTCTACCTTTAATGGTTATAAAGTGGGGGTAGGTAGGAATCATTCTATTTAAAAATTGATTGTACACTTTCAGTAAATGGTTTGAAAAAATTAAACCTAAAAAAATACTTGTAAATAACATGTAAACGCTATATTAATTGGCGTATATGGACTTAATCATAGAGTTTCTTCTGATAATATTACAGTTGAATCTTATGTAAATTATATGGTACTATTAGGTAAAGGTCAACGTCCCCTTTTCAAGCATTGGCTTAATCAATAAATGGGAGGAATTTATATTATGAAAAAGAATTTATTTTTAATTGCAGCATTAGTACTTGGTTCAACAGCAGTTGTTGGCTCAAGTGTTTCAGCGGATTCAACAGATGGTAAAGGTACAGCTAGTTTAAACATTGAAGCAGGTACTTTTACTCAAACGGGTGCACCATCGTTCAGTTTCACAACAAAACTAAATGAAGCATTAGTTACGACTGGTACAGATATTACATCAACTGGCGCAAAAGATGCTTCTCAAGCTTTAGATGTAGCCGATTACGTAGGTACAGATAGTGGTTGGAATGTTACTGCACAATTAGGTGTGATGGCTGATGCTGAAGTTAAGGTTAGCTCATTAGATCTTGCATCTGCTACAGTTAAAACAGACTCAGATGCTACAGCATCTGCTGCTACTTTAACACCAGCTGGTGCTGCAGCTCCTGTCGCGACAGCTACAACAGGCGCTGGTGCTACAACATTGTCATATGCTGACAATAGTGCAACATTAAAACTTGGTAAAAATACTAAAATTGCAACAACTTCAGCTGATTTAACATGGACTGCAACTCAAGGAAATGCTAGTGCAGCAGCTTTTAACTAAGCTAATTAAAACGTAACAGAAAAAAGACCGCCTAAGGCAGTCTTTTTTTTTAAGGAGAATCGAAATAATGAAATTAAGAAAAATAGTTTTAAGCTTTTTAGCTATCGCGATAGTCACACTTATTACTGTATCGACCAATGTCTATGCAAAGTCTAATAGTGCCGGGTTTACGGTAGCCAAAGTAACGCCTGCTAATCAATATCGAGAGGCAGCACAATTTGATATTAAAATGAACCCTAACTCAACACAGACATTGGCATTGAAAATTAAGAACTTAGAAAACGATACTAAAACGATTGTTGTGAGCCCTAATAGTTCATATACAAATACGAATGGACTAATTGTCTATGATAAGACAAATGTAAAAAAGCCAGCGACTGCTAAGTATCAATTTTCAGAACTTGTCTCAAAAAAACAAGATGTTGTGGTTGGACCTAAAAAAACAGCAACAGTTACGTTTACAGTGAAAACACCCGCTACGTCATTTTCCGGTATTATTTTAGGTGGCTTTAACGTACAAGAAAAAGTTATTAAGGAAAAGAATAAAGGAAAAGGTATTTCAATTACTAATCGATTTGCGTACGTTGTTCAAGCAGTCATTAGAGAATCTGAAACGGTCGATAATCCTAATCCCAAAATGACAATTGGCGATTCTAAAGTGGTATTGAACGCATTTAATAAAGTTTCACTACAAACAAATATGCAAAATGATGTACCCATTGTGATTGGACCAACAACAATTAAAGCAACTATTACAGAAGATAGTAGTAGTACTGTTTTATATGACAAAACAATTAAGGACGTTGATTTTGCACCCAACGCTAAATTTAGCTATGCATTAGACTTAACTAAAGCCAAGTTAATCGCTGGTAAATATGATGTCCATTATACCGTTACCGGAAATAATAAATCTTGGAAAGCAACGAATTCATTTACAATTACTAAAGCCAATATTAAACAGATTAAATCAGATAATAAGGCAGCAGAGCCTCATATATCTTGGTTATTGTGGTTAATTATTGGTATTATTGCTTTATTAATTTTATTAGTTTTATTCTTACTTTTTATTATTTTAAAAAGAAGAAAAAAAGATAAGGAAGAATCACTAGAAAATAAGTAATCAAAATGAATGGTAATCAAAAAGACGTCTAATTTTTATTAGGCGTCTTTTTGTCGATTAGATTTCTTATTCTTTTGATGAATCTACAACGATACTTGGTGATGATAATGACCAAGTTGCGTTATCTTGAAATTTACCAGGATGAGTAATTTTTTTAGTTTTTAGACTTAATGATAATTGTGCAGAATAGTAGTTTTTACTAATAACTGATGTTGTATCAGAATCAAAAATAGTTGAGTTTAAACTTAAAAGAGTATCTTTAGATGTAATTGTTTTAATATCTGAGGCATTCCCATAAGTGATTGTGGAATTACCAAGCATACTCGTTTGCAATTTTTCAAACCAACCAAGTTGATCGGGAATAAAGAAAGGATCACTTAGATTATCTTTATCACTTGTGCTAACAACTAAATTCCAGTTAAGTCCAAAAGGATTATCGACAGTTAACAAACCAGTTGCAGTTACTGTAGGTGTTTTTTCAGAAGTTCCTGCTGTAAAATTACCAAAATCAAATACTTTTGGATAGGATACTAAAAGATCTCCTGCAACGTGTAAATTATATGAAATAGGCGTGTAATCCGGATTTAATTTTGCGAGATTTGCAGCAGAAATTGTATCATTCGTTTTACCGCTTAAGATATCATTAATTGTGTGATTACTATAACTGGAATAGGTACCCGAATCGTGAGTTGATGTGACTAAATATGAAATTCTATTCTTATGGAAAAGATGATAACCAATCAATTCATTGTCATCAATTAATTTAGAATATGTAGTCCCATCAGTATAAGCAGATTCGTCATATTTATATTTACTATGGTCCGTACTGTATTGTTTTGCAAGATCGTCCGCATCTTTTGCAGTGATTTCTAGTTTAGAATTTGTAAGTTCAGTTGTTCCATTTTCTGAATATTTTTCCCAAGGACCATTATTGAAACTGTACCATAAGTAATATTTTTCAGTTTTATCGGTTGTTGATTTCGTATCTATATTGACTGTAGTATCAAGTGATTTTTTAGTTGTTTGAACGGTATTTTCAGGTAATTCATCAGTGATATTGTTTAATGAATAGTGAAAATCGTAAGGGTCTATTTGTGGAATATAATGAGTCGTACCAGATCCAGTATCTGTAGAAGTATAACCCGGTAACGAAATAGACTTAATAGTAGGATGAGATGAGTTACTTGAATCAGGATCTTTTAAAAATTCTTGTATAGCGTCATCTCCAAAATCATCAGACGCATCAAAAATACTTTGATAGGCAAGGTCACTAGGAACGTTTAAATTACCAATAATATTTTGTCCAGTAACAATACTCCCATATAAGAGACCATCGCTACTTGAATCAACGTCGACATCAGCACTAGGTGCTAATACTGAACCATATAAAGGACTCTTCCAACTTCCGACAAAAATCTTACCATTTTCAGTATTAAAATTATTACTAATATGTGAAGACGTATTGTAGACAGATTTCACTTTTTTAGAGTTTTTATCAGTTGTATCGATTGCAACGGGTTCATCGGATAGAAGATTTTTAGCGGTGGTATCTGAACCATTACTATTTTGTCCGGAAAATAGCGTTCCATCACTATTACCAGCTAACTTGTAATCTATCGAAGATCCGTCAGATTTAGGTGGATACGCATTGAAAGTCATCCAGCTACCTTGATTGAAATTAAAACTGATACCAGCATCATTATTAGAAAAATGCTTATAATTTAACATGAAAAATGGCATTTTCATTGTGTTAATATCAAAATTGACTAAATTAATTTTGATACCAATAGCATCTTCAAATGAAGGAATAGAGCCATCAATATCTGCAAAGACAACGCCTTGATCTGTTGAAGCAGTATTCATATCAACGGTTAATTGAATAACCGTTTTACCAGGTGCATATTTTTCAGCATCAATTGATTTATCTGTATTTAAATCAACACGTTTGATAGCATTATTAGATTTAGTAGTAGAACCTGTTGCTTTAGAGTTTGAGAAATTTGTTGAAGTGAAACTAGCGTAATAATCACTGACATCAGTAATATTTTGAGTAGCATCAGCAAATGATGAAATATCATTGCTTGACATAACAGGAAAATCAGAAAGTTTATCAATAGTATCTTTTTTTGCATTAAATTGCTTGATAGCATCAGCGTAACCGGCATTACTTGAAGGTATGGACCAACCAGCAATGGCTTTTGCGATTTCATCATCAGGGGGAGAATTCTGTAGATAGTATGATAAATCTTTGACTTTATCATTAGATTTTGAAAAAACAAAGCTATTTTTATTACCATACCACTGAATCATATCAGCCCCGGTAATATTTTCTGAAATCATTGTAGGATTAACCTTTGCATAATCAGCATCAGTTAAATTAGCAGTTGAATCATGAGCATAATTTTGTAAGTATTTTATAGAAGAACCTCCGGCGGTACCTGAGGAAGTAAATGTTTTGGCAAAAAATTAACCTTGTAGGGAGTCAATATCATTAGAATTAAACGTGATTGTACCACCAGCGAAACCAGTGACATTCGTGGCAGCCCCCATTGGATAACCTACAGGAGGCGTGTATGATGTAGCAGCTTGTGTAGTATAAATTGGTAACGTTAAAAAGAACAAGCTGAAACAAAGGATGATAATCGATTGATAGGTAGTAGATGAGTTAATATATTTGTTTTTTAGCAAAATAAGACTTCCTTTCAAAATAATTAAAAAATTAACTATTTGATTATATATATATTATAGCCTTGCTAGTATAGGATGTGTAGAGATATTGTCGAAGTATTTGGACAAATATAGCTTATAATTTGGATATACGATTAATAATAAAGAAAATGCGCTATTTTTGACTTTTTATTTAATAAAATCCAGTGATGTTTGTAAGTGTCACTATAGATTAAGCCTTTTCAATTTGGTATACTCAATGAGAAACGTTTTATAAAAAGGGAGATAATAAATTATGATTGAAGCAATTAACTTAAAAGCCGGAATGACTTTTGAACAAGGCGGTAAATTAATTAAAGTTTTAGAAGCAAGTCATCATAAACCGGGTAAAGGTAACACAGTTATGCGTATGAAATTACGTGACGTTCGTACTGGATCAACTGTTGAAACAACAATGCGTCCAGAAGTTAAGGTTGAACAAGCTAATATTGAAACAAAACCAGTTCAATTCTTGTACAACCAGGATACAATGGCTATTTTTATGGATTTGGAAACATATGAACAATATGAAATTCCAAGAGAAATTATCGAACATGAAGCAAAATTCTTATTGGAAAATATGGAAGTTAAAATCCAATTTTACGGTACAGAAGTTATTGGCTTAACATTACCAACTGTTGTAACATTACGTGTTACTGAAACACAGCCTTCAATCAAAGGCGCTACAGCAACTGGTTCAGGTAAACCAGCAACAATGGAAACAGGACTTGTTGTTAATGTTCCTGATTTCATCGCAGCAGATGATGTTCTTGAAATTAATACACAAGAAGGTACATACCTTAAACGTGCACCTAAATAAGATTGAAAAGGTAGTCTCTTGAGACTGCCTTTTTTTAATCATTTAAAATGAGGAGATTACTATGGGAATTAAACTAGTTGCAATAGATATTGATGATACGTTACTAAATCCAGAGGGTAGATTAGCAAAAGAAACAATTGATGCCGTCAAAAAAGTGACACAAAAGGGAATTAAGGTTGTCCTTTGTACGGGACGACCTTTAGCTGGTGTGGTTGGATTTCTTGAACAATTAGGGATTAGTGGGGATGACCAATATGTCATTACCTACAACGGTGCAATTATTGAAACAGTAAGTGGAAAACGTCTAGCGCAACATACGTTAACCTTTGATGAGTATATAGCTGCAGATAAATTAAGTTATGAATTAAATGTTCATTATAATATTTTAGATGATGAGAGCCGAATTTATACATCTAATAAAGATGTTGGTCGTGTGACCGTTATTCAAGCAGCTGAAAATAATGAAGGATTATTTGTACGAAATCCAGAGGAAATGTCACGGGACTTAACCGTTTCTAAAATTATGTTTGTGGATGAACCTGAAGTTTTAGACGCACAGATGATTAATATTCAAAAAATATTTGATGATAGTTATTATGTTGTACGTAGTTTGCCAGAATTTTTAGAAGTTTTGAATAAAAAAGCTAATAAAGGAAATGCATTAACAGATTTAATTGCAGAACTGGGATTAAAAGAAGAAGAAGTTATGGCAATGGGAGATCAACATAATGATTTAACGATGTTTGCCGTAGCCGGAACGACTGTTGCGATGGGAAATGCCATTCCTGAATTAAAAGAAGCAGCAACTTATGTAACAGAATCGAACGTTAATCATGGTGTTGCGGTTGCATTAGAACGTTATGTAGGTTAAATAACGATAAAATATAAAAAAGTTTGGAGTCCGCATGAGGTTAGCGAGATTCCAAACTTTTTATTTAGTCTAAAAGATGTTGCTTTGTTAAGTAGTCGTGTGCGACGGTACTTGCTGGGACATTTTTAACATCAACTAGATAATTCATTTTTTGCATATCTGTATCAGAAATTTTTCCGGTTAATTTATTTAAACTTTTTTTGATGGATGGATATTTTTGTGAGATGCCCTTTGCAACAAGTGGGGCGCCTTGATAAGGTGGGAATAAAGACTTGTCATCTTTTAATGTGACCAAATTATATTTGACGAGCTGACTATCAGTTGAATAGGCATCAACTAAATTTACATTACCATTCACAATGGCTTGATAGCGAAGTGCTGGTTCAAAAGATTTAGTGTTAAATGACAAATGATACTTGCTTTGTAACCCTTTGTAACCATCATCACGGTTTAGAAACTCAAGCGTAAAGCCTGCCTTTATTTTTGAAGATACTCGTGATAAATCAGAAATTTTTGATAGATGGTATTTAGTTGCAAAGTCTTTAGTGACAGCGACAGCATAGGTGTTTTGATAAGCCATCGGATTTAAATAATCTAAATCTGATTTAACTTTAATTTCGGTTTTTGCTTGCTGGTAGGCTTTATTTTCATTTGTACTTTTGAGTGGTGATTTTACTAACTCTTCAAGTACCGTACCTGAAAATTCTGGGTAAATATCGATTGAATTAGATTTTAATGCAGAGTATAGAAAACTCGTTTTACCAAAATTTGGTTTTAAAGTAACCTTGATATTGGCGTCGTCTTCTTGAATTAAATCTTTATACATATTAATTAGAATTTCAGGTTCTGCCCCCATTTTACCAGCAATGACTAATTCTTTTTTCTGATGTGTGAAAGTATTGATTGTGGCACCAACAGCAAATAGGAATCCTAAAGTAATTAATATAATGGTAATTGTTTTTATCTTTAAATTCTGCAATTGCCGGATTAAAACACTGAAAACAATAGCTAGAATAATAGAACTCAACGCGCCAATAATAATCAAGCTCATATCATTTCTATCAATTCCCAGCAAAATAAATGTTCCTAACCCGCCAGCACCAATTAAAGCAGCTAGTGTTGCGGTTCCAATAATTAGAACAAGCGCAATACGAATGCCTGAAATAATTAGTGGCATAGCTAAGGGTAATTCAAATCGAATAAGTTTTTGCGCACGTGTCATACCAAATGCAGTTGCGGCTTCTTCTAATGATGGATCAATACCAGTTAAACCTGCATATGTGTTCTGAAAAATGGGCAGTAAAGCATAAACAACTAATGCGATAATTGAAGGTAGTGTTCCAATTCCGACTAGTGGAATTAATAGCCCTAGCAGCGCGAGTGAAGGAATTGTCTGTAAAACACTGGTAATTTGCAACATAATTTCTGCTGCTCTTTTATGCTGTGCTAACCAAATTGCTAAAAAGACGGCAATGATGGTTGCAATCAGCAATGAAATTAATGATATCTGTAGATGTTGAAGAATAGCGGTCCATAAATCAGCACGGTGCATTTTAAAAGTTGTTATTAAATTTGCCATTGGTCATCCACCTCGCTATCAGACATGCTTGCACCATAACGAATTAAGCATTGGGCATCAACTGCACCAATGAGATTCTGGTCGTTATCTTTAACATTTATAATTGTATATTTAGAAAGTAGAGATATGAGTTCTTTAAATGTTGTTTGAGTTGAGGTGACGTGATTATTAGCGAGTTCATCAATTGGAAGACTAAATGATTTTTGAATCATTTCAGCTAAATTAAATTGCGTGTTGGATACGTCTAACCCAAAAAACTCTGAAATAAAATCATTTTTTGGTGCATTTCTAATTTCGTCAGGGGTACCAACTTGAATGAGATTGCCATCATGCATAACACCAACACGAGTTCCGAGGCGAAGAGCTTCAGACATATCATGCGTAATGAAAATAATGGTATTGTGTAGTTCCTCATGTAAATCGATGACGATATCTTGTAATGTTTTTTTTGAGATAGGATCCAGCGCACTAAATGGTTCGTCCATTAAAATTAATTTTGGTTTAGTTGCAATTGCTCGTAAAATACCAATTCGTTGTTGCTCGCCACCGGATAAATCGCTAGGCATTCTCTTACGATATGCTTCAGGCGGTAAACCAACACGTGTTAATAAGGCATCGACACGTTCTCTTTGTTTGTTTTTAGGCCATTTTTGTAATTCTGGTAATAAGCTGATATTTTCAGCAACTGTCATATTAGGAAATAAAGCAATCTGCTGTAAGACATAGCCAATCTGTGAACGTAAAGTATGTAACGGAATCTGATCAATATTTTGATTTTCAAAGTTAATAGTACCCGAGGTGGGCTCAATTAATCGATTAATCATTTTTAAAGTTGTCGTTTTACCACTACCACTAGGGCCAACAAGAACAAAAAGTTCCCCTGTATCAATATGTAAGTTTAAGTCGTTTAATACGGTAACTGTTTTGAATGTTTTGTTTATGTGTTTGAAATCTAACAAAAGCTAACCCTCATTTCTTCTTATTTTATATGTAATATATCTGGAAATGGTAACTATTTCGATGTAACTCTACATGAATGAAAATTATTAAGCAAAGATTTTGTTTTAAAATGTTGGAATTAAATTTTAGTGTAGGAACGGTCTGAATTGATGGATGGAGTAAGCCTTAATATTAAAAATAATATGTAGAAAAGCTTGACTTAGAGTCAACTCTAAGTGTTTTAATAGAAACTATTGAAGGAGGCGATTGAATGACTAATGAGCAACAATATAAAATTGGTGAGTTTGCTAAATTAGTTGGGTTATCAAGTTTTACATTGCGTTACTATGAAAAAGAAGGCTTAATTAAGCCTCACCGTAATTCGGCAGGCTTACGTTATTACACGGAACATGATATTAAATGGGTAGGATTTTTGCTTCATCTTAAAGGGACAGGGATGCGGATTAATGAAATAATTAAATACGTTGAACTACGAGCACAAGGTGATGCAACCATTAAAGAACGACGCGAGATGCTCAGCAAGGTAAAAGAAAATGCACTGTCTGAAATGGTAGAATTACAGCATAATATTGAAATTATTTCTCATAAAATTGATTGGTATGACAGAAAAGTTTCACACAGAACAAATGGAAACGAAGTGTCAGAAGATATTAGTTTTGAAAAGTATCTAGAACAATTCGCGATATACGATTAACGCTAGGTTAACCGTATAAAATAAAGTGAGGTAATTATAATGAATGAGGAACAAATTAAAAACGGTCTTTTTCCAATAGGTGAAAAAAATGAAGCATATAAAGATTTCTTTGTTGGTCAAAGTTATTTAGACATGTTAGTGGCGGATCCAGATATAAACGTTGGTGTTGGAAATGTTAGTTTTGAACCTGGAACACGTAATAATTGGCACATCCATCACGACGGTTACCAACTATTATTGGTCACTGCCGGTGAAGGTTGGTACCAAGAAGAAGGTCAACAAGCACGACGTTTAAAAGCTGGTGATGTTGTTGTCACAAAAGACGGGATTAAACATTGGCACGGTGCTACAAAAGATAGTTGGTTCTCACATGTTGCTATTACAGCAGGGACACCTGAATGGTTAGAAGCTGTTGATGACGAAACGTACGGTAAATTAAAAGATTAATAGGAGGATATTATATTATGGTAAAGAAACAAACAGCAGGTCGCGATAACTTAGGCGAATTTGCACCTAAATTTGCAGAATTAAATGATGATGTTTTATTTGGTGAAGTTTGGTCACGTGAAAGTGAATTACCAGCACATCAACGCAGTATTATAACAATTTCAGCTTTGATTTCAGGTGGTAACTTTGAACAATTGCCAGCACATATGGCAATTGGCAAAACAAATGGAATTACGAAGGAAGAAATTGCTGAAATTATCACACATTTATCTTTCTACGTTGGTTGGCCTAAAGCTTGGTCTGCATTTAATATTGCAAAAGATGTTTTTGAAGACTAATTATTTAAAAGTGGGACATGAATTAAATAAATACTGGCTCCGTACTTTGTCAAAAGTATCGAGTCAGTATTTTTGCTTACCTAATTATTTCTTGAGGTCTTGTCTGATTAAAAGTGAAATTATAACAATCGTAATCGCGGCAATAATAAATTCTACATTCAAAAAGTGTTTATTTATGAAAAATGCAACAATGACTCTAACTATGGTTGCAATAGCTAACGTTAAGATGAATGTTTTAATATAATGGACATTTATATAATCGTTTATTTTTTTAAACATGGACTCAACTCCTTCAGTTACCTAATAATAGTGGCACAAATTAATAAGATAAGCGAATTTTAAGTAACATTAAATGATTGTCCAGCAGACGTGAAAGCGCTATAATATAATTTGTAATTAGTTTAGGAGGAGATAGTTAATGTATCAAGCAAATGAAAAACGTTATGATAAAATGATTTATAATCGCCTCGGTAATAGTGGATTAAAAGTTTCTGCTATTGCCTTAGGCTTATGGAAGAACTTTGGGGATGAGACACCTTTAGCAACGCAAAAAGATATTATTGAAACAGCATTTGATAATGGAATTACTTATTTTGATTTGGCAAATAATTACGGTGATGGTGCTGCCGAGAAGAATTTTGGGCGCATTTTACGTGAAGATTTAAGTGCCTACCGGGATGAAATGGTTATTTCGACGAAGGCAGGTTACTATATGTGGCCAGGTCCTTATGGCGAATGGGGTTCAAAGAAAAACTTGTTTGCCAGTATGGATCAATCATTACAACGTATGCAGCTAGATTATGTTGATATTTTCTATCACCATCGTCCAGATCCAGATACACCGTTGGAAGAAACAGCTGAAGCTTTGGATTTACTCGTTCGCCAAGGTAAAGCCTTATATATTGGAATTTCAAATTATCGGGCACCAGAAGCTGAAAAGATGATTCAATTACTAAAAGCTAAAAATACACCTATCGTTGTCCACCAACCTAGATATAATTTATTAGATCGTTGGATAGAAGATGGATTAAAAGATGTTTTAAAACAAGAGCAGATAGGAACAGTTGCTTTTAGTCCTTTAGCACAAGGGTTATTGACTGATCGTTACTTGAATGGTATTCCAGACGATTCTAGAGTGAAACGATTTGATACCTTGTCTACTGAGAGAGTTGAATCAACACTTAAAAAGGTTCGTGAATTAAATGAAATTGCAAAAAATCGCAACCAGACATTGGCTGAAATGGCGCTATCTTGGGATTTGAAAGATAATTCTGTTTCGTCGGTTATTATTGGTGCTAGTCGTGTGAGTCAATTAAAGGATAATTTAAAGGCATTAGAGCATTTGGATTTTGCACCAGAAGAATTAGCAAAAATTGATAAAATTGTGAAATAAGAAGAGGTATATAAAGAGAACCCTTGGGATTGAAATGAAATTCAATCCCAAGGGTTCTCTTTATATCTTTTTTTGTTCTATAAAAAATGTATTTTAACTTAATTAAGCTAAGATACATCAATTAAATAAAAACTATTTAATCTTGATTTTCAAGGATTTCTCGAAATGGAATTAAACCCTCTGCTTGGTATTCTTTAACAAAAGCTTTAACAGCATCTGGATCTTGTGTTTTAGGATCAATAATGAGCTGTTCAACAGGAAGTGGACGGTCAGAAGTTACTTTAACATCGATAACAACAGGCACTTTTGAACCTTTAGCTTCAGCAAAAGCAGTTTTTAATTCTGCTAATGTCCGGACGGTATACCCTTTAGCTCCCATGTCGTTGGCAATTGCGCCCCAATCAGCATCAATTAAATCAATACCTGAGTGTGGTTGTTGTTTATCATCTTGTTCAGCGCGGATGAATCCAAGTTCCTGATTGCTTAAGACAACGTTGATGATAGGCATGTTGTATTTAACTTGTGTTAAGACATCTTGCATGACCATCGTCCAACCACCGTCACCAGAAATTGAGAAAACTTGACGGTCTGGAAAGGCAGAGTGAGCCCCAATTGCTGCGGGTAGTGCATACCCCATCGTTGCGTACCATGCGGATGTTGTAAATTTATTTTTCTCACCAAGACGTAAGAAACGCATTGCTTCAATCGTTACATTACCAACATCAATTTGGAAAATTGCATCGTCATCTTTAATTTTATTAATTTCATTGAAAACTGGTTCAAAACGAAGTGGTTTACTGTCATCTTCAGTAAAGCTATCAATCCATTTAATCCAGTTTTCTTTGTTAGCGATGGCAGCTTTGTACCATTTTGTTGGTGCAACTGGTGTTTTAACGGCCTTATTTAATGCGATTAAAGTTTCCTTACCATCGGCTAAAATAGGGACATCAACTGAATGACGTTTACCTAATTTTTCAGAATCAATATCGACCTGAATAAATTTAGCATCTGGAGAAAAGAAATATTCACCAAATGGAAAATCAGATCCAATGAAAAGAACAGCATCAGCGCCACGAAGAAGGTCAACGCCGGGTTTGCCAGCAACTCGTCCAGCAGAACCCATGTATGCTTTGTAATCATCAGGAATAATTGTTTTAGCAAGCGCAGTTGTTGCGATTGGTAATGATAATTTTTCAGATAATTCAATTAATTCTTTTCCAGCGCCACGAACACCTTTCCCAGCATAAATAATTGGTGTCTTAGCTGTTGTTAAAATATCTAAGGCATCTTGAATTTGTTTATCACGAGGCATCGGATAAAGAGGTTCTTGGTGTGTTGCGGCTGTTGAAACAAAGGTGTCATCGATTTCTTGCCAACCTAAATCGGTCGGAATTGTGACAACTGCGACGCCATTATATTTGTAGGCTTGACGGATAGCTTCATCAACAACAATGGGTAAGTTTTCGGGTGTAGTAGCTGTTCTGTTATAAATAGAAACATCCTCAAACATTGGATTTTCATTCATTTCTTGGAAGTAATTTGTATTCATCACTTGTGTACCAACTTGGCCGACTAAGGCAAGAACAGGAACACCATCATATTTAGCATCGTAAAGTCCGTTTAATAGATGGACAGCACCGGGACCAGCGGAACCAAAAGTAACACCTAATTTTCCAGTTACTTTAGCTTCACCAACTGCTGCGAGTGCGCCGACTTCTTCATGACGAACTTGTACATAATTAATTGTATTTTTACGATTATGTAGTGCATTCATTGTTGAATCAAATGAACCACCTGGCAACCCATAGACGGTTTTAACGCCCCAATCTTCTAAAACTTTGAGCATGGCATCTGATGCATTAATTTTTTTTGGCATAATAGTAAATCTCCTTCTTGAAAAATTTTATTCTACAAGGATAGTATAAATCTACCAATGAATTAACACCAGTGAAAGCACTTACTTTTAGTAATTAAAAAAGGTAGTTCAGACAAAAAAGTCTGAACTACCTAAATAGGGTTTTATTTAAAACGAACGATAATTTTACCAAGTGCATGATGAGATTCACTACGATCGTGAGCTTCTGCTACACCTTCTGCAGAGAATTCATGAACTGAATCTAAGGTCACTTTTATAGTGCCATCTTCAAGCATATCAGCTAATTTAGTTAATTCTTCACCATTTGGGTCCAACCAAATTGAATCAAAAGTCACATTTCTTGCTTCAGCAAGACCTGCTGTTTTTTCAGAATCCATCCCAGTAATAGCAACTAAACGACCTGTGCCATGTTTTAAGATATTAACTGATTTTTCTTGTGCGTCACCACCGATTGTATCAACTACAAGGTCGATATCTTTTAAGATTTCCGCAAAATCAGTTTCATGGTAATCAATGACTTGGTCAGCGCCAAGTCCTTTAACAAAATCAATATTCTTCGAGCTAGTTGTGGTAATAACGTAAGCACCAACTGATTTAGCAAGTTGAATAGCGAAAGAGCCAACGCCACCTGAACCAGCATGAATAAAGACTTTTTCACCTTTTTCTAAATGACCATGATCAAAAAGGGCTTGCCATGCAGTTAAACCAGCTAAAGGAACAGCAGCAGCTTCTTCAAAGCTAATATTTTTAGGTTTTGGTGCAAGCAAATTAGCATCAACAGCAGTATATTCGGCGTAAGTACCAAAACGAGTCGTGGCAGGGCGTGCGAAGACTTCATCACCAATTTTCCAATCGGTTACGTTAGCGCCTACTTCTGTGATAACACCCGACACATCCCAACCTAAAATAATAGGAAATTGCCAGTTAAGCATACCTTGTAAAAAGCCTTCACGCGTTTTCCAATCAATTGGATTAATTCCAGCTGCTTTTTCTTGAACAATTACTTGATCCGCCGTCATTTCAGGCATAGCTACTTCACGTTGTTTAAGTTTATCTTGTCCGCCAAATTCATCAATTACAACGGCTGACATCATTTTCTTTTCTGTCATCGGATTCCTCTTCTTTCCAGTTACTTTTAATTTGTAAGTGAATTGTATCGAATAACGAAATAGAATGCAATCAAGACACTCTTTTATAGTATTAATATTCTTATGGTTAAAATTGACATTTAGACTTTATTTACGTATATTATAGCTATAAGTGATGAAGTAGTTCAGTAATTTATCGATCAATTTTAAAGAAACCTGGTGGTCGCTGGAAATCAGGAATTATCGATGAGTGAAGTACGCTATGGAGCTAACAACGATTCATCTCGTTAACGATGATTGAGCGATTAGCTACTATATTATGTAGATAATAACTTGGGTGGTAACGCGGAAATTAATTCGTCCCTGATATCTTTTTTAGATATCAGGGATTTTTTTATACTTATATTATATAGGAGGAAACAGAAATGAATATTATTGACGAACTAGAATGGCGCGACGCAATTAATCAAACGACAGACGAAGATGGGTTACGTGAACTAACGTCTGAAAAATCAATTGGCTTATACTGTGGGGTTGATCCAACAGGGGATAGTATGCATATCGGACACTTAATTCCATTTATGATGTTGAAAAGATTTCAATTAGCAGGACATCATCCATACATCATTATTGGTGGTGGTACAGGTTCAATTGGTGATCCAAGTGGTAAAAAATCTGAACGTGTGCTGCAATCGATGGACCAAGTTCATCATAATGAGCAAGCTCTCACTGCACAGATGACCAAATTATTTGGACAAGATTCAAATATTTCAATTGTAAATAACTATGATTGGTTATCAAAAATTAGCTTGCTTGATTTCTTACGCGATTACGGTAAGTTATTTAATGTAAATAGCATGCTCGCAAAGGATGTTGTTGCAAGTCGTTTGGAAGTTGGTATCTCATTCACGGAATTTACATACCAAATCTTACAATCAGTTGATTTCCTACATTTACACAAGCACCATGATGTTCAATTACAAATTGGTGGGGCTGATCAATGGGGGAATATTACTGCAGGAATTGATCTTATTCATAAAGAGCTAGGTTCAGACACAAAGGCATATGGGCTAACAATTCCACTAATGCTTAAGGCTGATGGTACTAAATTTGGTAAAACAGCTGGTGGCGCAGTTTGGTTAAATCCAGAAAAAACAACACCATATGAATTCTACCAATTTTGGTTAAATCAAGACGACCGGGATGTTGTGAAATATTTGAAATTTTTCACATTCTTAACGTCAGATGAGATTGCTGAATACCAAAAATCAGTTGAAACAGCTCCAGAAAAACGTGAAGCACAACGCCGCTTAGCACGAGAAGTAACAGAATTTGTTCATAGTCCAGAAGCTGTAATTGAAGCCGAACATATTTCTGCAGCTTTATTTTCAGGCGAAGTGAAAGAATTAACGACGAGTGAAATTGAACAGGGGTTTAAAAATATGCCTTCTGTTGAATTAGCAGCAGAACCAGAGAATATTGTTGAGTTATTAGTAAATACAAAAATTGAATCATCAAAAAGACAAGCACGTGAAGATATCACTAACGGGGCTATTCGTATTAATGGTGAAAAAATTCAAGATTTAGATTTTATGATTGATCCTGCTACAGAATTTGATGGCAAATTTGTGATTATTCGTCGTGGTAAAAAGAAATATTGGTTAGGACGCGTTAACGCATAATGGCACTATTTTATGTAATAGCTTTTCTTGTGGCGGGGATTATTATTTCAAATGTAATTCACGAAATTCTTCCTAAAATACCAGATGCTTTTATTCTTATTGTAATTGGTCTGTTGTTGTCATTAGTACCAGTCATGGCTAATTTCGAATTAGAACCAGAATATTTTATGTTATTCATTATTGCACCACTTATGTTTAATGATGGGCAAAAAACATCTGTTAGGGGGATCCGTAAAAATTTTCATGCGATACTTTTATTATCAGTAGTTTTAGCGCTTATTACAGTTGTAATAGTAGGGTTGTTAGCGAATCGATTAGAAGTTCGATGGACATTGCCACTTGCAATAGCACTAGCTGCGATTGTGACACCAACTGACGCCATAGCAGTAAAATCCTTAACATCAGCATCAAAACTTGATTCAGGGGTTAATACTGCCTTAGAATACGAATCATTATTTAACGATGCAAGTGGATTAGTGATGTTAAATTTGGCATTATCTGTGATGGAAAAAGGAACATTTTCCATCTATAGCGGATTATTTCAATTTATTTTTGTTGCAGTTGGTGGTATTGTAGTTGGGGTTATGGCAGGTGGAATCTTAGTTATCGTTAGAACGTATTTTAATAAGAGGGTAACTTCACCAGAATTAACGATTATTCCAATTGCGTTGTTAACACCATTTATTGTTTATTTATTGGCGGAAAGTCTAGGGACATCGGGAATTATTGCTGTTGTAACTGCAGGGATTGTTCATAATATTGAATCCGAGCGTTTAAAATTAACTGCAACACGTGTCCAGTTAGTTTCGTCAACAATATGGGATACGTTGACCGCAATGCTTAACAGTATTGTATTTATTTTATTGGGAATTAGTTTACCTGAAATTTTCCGGGCACTGATTAAACTTGGAACGAGTCAGTCGTTTGAGTTGTTGAGTCTGGGTTTGATAATCTATGTAGTCATGATTGGTATCCGATACACTTGGGCATTAATTGGAAAAGAACCACATATTGCTGCCTTTTTCGGTCCTTCAAAATCAAAAAAAAGACGAAAAAATGCATTTGTTTTTGGGTTGAGTGGGGTACACGGAACAATCACGTTATCAATGGCATTTTCATTACCAATGTTAATAAATGGACGGGCTTTTCCGTATCGAGAAGAAATTTTAATCATTGCAACTACTGTCATATTATTAAGTATGATAACACCAGCATTAGTGTTGCCTAAAATCTTACTAGCTAAAAAGTTATCATTTAATAAAGAAGAATTAAATTTTTCACGAATACAAATGATTGATTACGCTAGTTTACATTTAACAGAACGTATTCAATCTAACGATGTGAGATACGCGGTGATTCAACAATTACAATCACAAAAAGGGTTTAATGATATTCAAGGGTATGATAAACATCAAGAATTATTTAAAAAAATTAATGAAATTGAAGATGAATTTTTAAATAGTAATGAGATAAAAGAAATTTATCCTGCCCGAGTACTCAGTACGTACAGAAAAATTTTGGATACAGATTATGGTGGACAACGATTAAGTGTTAATCGAATCATTCGATCAGTAGAACATCAGGTTAGGCATGAAGCGTGGCATATTAGCCATGGGCAAATAACTCGTGGACAGAGAAGTAAGGCCAGGAAACAATGGGCTAAAGATAATATAGAAAAAATGCAAATACACAATGATTTCCGATCATTATTATGGGACTTGGAGAATCAATTGCATGAAGTAATTGAACAATATTTACATGATTTAACAAAAGAACGTTTGGCTAATGCACATGGACAACTAGATGATATTCAGAATGTTGAAAGATTTATCGAAGATCGACAAAGACACTTTCGTAGAGATTACGAAGAGAATGAAAAAATATCAGTAGATTTATTTATTCAAGCATTTCAATTAGAATATAATTATGTTCAAACACAATATATAGCAGGAATAATTAACGAGCAACTTGCTAATAAGTTGTATGATGAAATAAATCAGGCGCAAACACTACAAATGCAGCAACTATTAGTTGAACATTAAATAAAAAATAATTTCAAAAATCAGGATTAATAGTCTATTTTTGAAATTATTTTTTTATTTAAGACCTATAAAGTAATTAAAAGTACAGATGTATACGATTACATCAATATTTTTAGATTTAATTTAAATAAAGGCTTGACGAAGGTCATTATTCTTGGTAAAGTAATAAACGTTGCCTCAGTAGTAAACAACTAATTCAAATGTGACCAGTTAATTAATTAAAAAAAATCTTGACAATTAACGAAATCCTTGATATGATATAAAAGTTGTCAAAAGCAACCAAGTAGATCTTTGAAAACTGAACA
>NZ_JBXAYB010000002.1:305711-362829 GCF_056782115.1 Dellaglioa sp. CoH-56-MRSF-14
GCTTCTTGTACTTCTTGTACTTCTTGTACTTCTTGTACTTCTTGTACTTCTTGTACTTCTTGTACTTCTTGTACTTCTTGTACTTCTTCATTAGTTTGGTGATTGGTACTTACAAATGCAAGTTCTTCACGTGACAAAACTTCAGGTTTATTTTTAAAAACGGCTAATTCATTTTGAGCCTCATTCTCAGAAACTGATATTTCAAATAATCCTCGAGCTAAAGCGTGCTTGTTATTAGCAACTACATTTATATTTGCTTTTTTTATCTGTTCATTTTTTTCATCAAACACATCAGGCTCTAAATTTGTATTTTGTAATAAAGTATCTTCTTGTTTATTATCTTCGATTACTGAATCTACTTCTGGTACTATTTTTTTAGCTACACTATCCACAGAATATAACGTATTTTCATCATTATTAGATACTTGATTTTCCTCTTCAGCAAAATCATCAAACAGTAAATAAGTATCCTTTGCTTTAGTTAATTGAACTAAAATTTTCCGATACCTTACGTTTTTATTTTGCTTTTTATTTGTAAAAAATGTGGGGATTTGTTTTGGTTTGAAACCTCGAGAATAGCGATTAATTTGTGCTTTTTCACTTTGACTATCTATCTTTGTCTCTTTGCGCGCAAATTTCTCATTGTGATGTGGTTTATTTACATCTTTTTTTAACGTTTTCTTATAAAATGCAGGTCCATCGTAACGCTCCATTAATTTCATCCTAACTATGTAAAAAACTAATTGCAATAACCGCAATTAGTTTTTATAAATCTATATTATGCAAATAATTTGGCTGCCTTCTCAAAATCGAATGCATCACCAACATGATTCATCTTTTCATCTAAAACTAAAATACCATGGACAGTTGGAGCATTAGGAATAGCCAACTCTTGAGCTGAACAAACCATGCCATAACTATCAATACCACGTAATTTACCCGGCCAAATAATAGCCCCAGTTGGCATCATTGCGCCAACTTTAGCAACAACAACAAGCTGACCTTGTTCAATATTAGGTGCACCACAAACGATATCTAGTGTCTCACCATTATTGACTTCAATTTTTGTGATATGCAAATGATCAGAATCAGGATGTTCATTACATTCAGCTACATATCCCACAACAAATTTAGGATCGTCATCGACAACAAGTACATCCTTAAATCCAGCAGCAACGATAAGTTGATTTAATTTTTCTACTTGTTTTTCATCTAAAAAGATTTGTCCGTTACCTACTAAATCAAGTGATTCTTTAGAGATTTCTAGAAAATTAAATCCCAACGTTTCATTCGATTTTTCATTGAAAATACGAACGACATTATTTTTTAATTCTGACTTTTGGTTTTCTACCTCTTCACGTAAAACAACCATTAATGTATCGCCAACGTTCTTTAAATTATAACTTGCTATTAACATATTTATTTATGAGTTCCCTTCTTATTATCACTAATGACTAAGACGTCACATGGCGCATTTCTTAGAATTGCATCTGTTGTTGATCCATTCACAAATCTTTCAACAACGTTAGCCCCTGTTTGCCCAACCATAATTAAATCAATATGTTTTTCTTCTGGTATTTCACGACTTAATAAAACTTTAGAAGATCCATATACTAAAATAGTTTCAACATCAATAACGCCCTTATCTATCGCAATTTGTTTGTAGTCGGCTAAGGTATCATTTAATCGCTTAACTTCAGTTGTAACGTCATCTTCATCTTCAGAAAATGTATTGTCAACACTTCGCTCAACAACATGTACAACTATTAAACTAGCCTCGTTTTTTAAAGTACTCTCAACTGCCTGATTAAATGCACGTTCAGATTGCACACTTCCATCTATCCCGACCATTACTCTTTTATAAACTTGTTCAAACATCACTATCACCCCAATGGTTTAGTCTAATTTGTTCATAAATGATTCGATTTGTTCTTTCGTTTTACGCTCTTTATTCACATAACGATCAAGCTCAACACCGTTATTGTATGCAACAAAACTCGGAATACCAAAAATACCCCAATCTTGGCAAAGTTCAATTTGTTCATCGCGATCTACTTTATAGAATTTAAAATCGGAATACTCTGCTTCAATTTCAGGCATTAATGGTTCAATAAAGTTACAGTCTGGACACCAACCTGCCGTAAAATAAAACAATGATTTACCATTCAATAATAATTCATTTAATTTATCTTTTTCTAAAACTTTTAATTTTTCCAATCTAACTACCCCTTAATGATTGTATCGACAGTTGAACGGTCCAATCCTAAAATTGTTTTTTCAAGTAATTCTTTTGCTGCTTCATAGTCTCTGATTGAGAACATTGTTTGATGCGTATGAATATAACGTGCACAAACGCCAATAACAGAACTTGGAATACCATTATTTGCTGTTTGAGCTGCGCCAGCATCAGTACCACCTTGAGAAACAAAGTACTGATAAGGAATATTGTTATCCGAAGCAGTATCCAATAAAAATTCTTTTAATCTAGGAAGCGTTACTAATCTTGGATCATAAATTCTGATCAACGTTCCTTCACCAAGATGTCCAAATGTTCCCTTTGTTGTTTCAATATCATTTGCTGCTGAACAGTCGACAGCAAAAAATAAATCAGGTTTCAGCATATTTACTGCACCTGGCGTGCCTCGTAGTCCAACTTCTTCTTGAACATTAGCACCAGCGAATAAAGTATTTGGTAATGTTACGTCTTTTAATTTTTCAAGTGTTTCCAGTACTGCAGTACAACCGTAACGGTTATCCCATGCCTTACTAATAATATTTTTACCATTAGCTGTTTTAATTGTTTCAACATCCGGAACAATATAATCTCCTGGTGCAATACCAAACTCTTTTGCTTCACTTGCAGATTCAAATCCACCATCAAATAAAATATCATTAATTTGTGGTGTTGCATTTTGATGATTATCACCACGCAATAAATGAGGTGATACTGAAGAAGAAATTATTGGGTACGTTTGACCTGATCGTGTTGTTAGTGTGAATCGTTGTGAAGAAACAACAAATGGATTCCATCCACCAAGTGGGCGAACTGAAAATAACCCATTGTCATTAATTGCGGCAAGCATGAATCCAACTTCGTCCATATGAGCAGCGGTCATAATTTTAGGTGCATTTATATCTGCATTTTTACGGATACCAAAAATCCCACCCAAACCATCCTGAACAACCTCATCAACATTTGGTGTCATTTTTTCGCGCATTACATCACGTACGTTATTTTCAAATCCACTTGTTGCCTGAAGTTCAGTCATTGTTTTAACTAAATTAAACGTTTTATCATTCATATTAGAGAGCCCCTTTTCATTTTATTGGACGAATTAGTCCCAATTTTGTCTACTCACTTAGCTTAATATTTCTTACTTTATATTATATAATAGTACCATAAAAGAATCCATGAATGTAGCTTAGTTACTATGTAACGGCGTTTTTACAAAAAAAATCTGGAATTTTTATTCCAGATTTTTAGACGTATTAAAATGTGCTTCTAACTTATAGATAGGCTGTCCCTTTTTACTAAATTTTTCTTCATATTCAGTCATGACATTATCTTCAGCTTCAACGCTTGCATGTAAATCAAGCCAAACTTGATCATAACCCATTCCATACTCATTTAAACTAACTAATGAGTATTCAAACAAGCCACGATTATCTGTCTTAAATTCAAGATGACCATCATTTTTCATAACTTTTTCATAGCCTTTTAAGAAACTGCCATGAGTAAGTCGACGTTTGGCTTGTCTTGTTTTAGGCCAAGGATCTGAAAAATTCAAATAAATGCCATCAACTTCATTATCATCAAAAAATTCAGTTACCGAATCACCGTTACCTAAAATTAATTGTAAATTTGGAATTTGTGCTTCAACTTGTTTCTTCAACGTAATTGCTGCAATTGTCGTTTGCAATTCAATTCCGATAAAATTATATTCCGGAAATTTTCTAGCCATTCCCATAATAAATCCACCCTTACCCATACCTATTTCAATAAAAAGTGGTTGTTTTTTCTCAAATCTTGATTGCCATTTACCCTTAAACTGATTAGGTGATGTTACAAGTAGTTCCGGATGTTCTGCAATTAACGGTTCAGCCCATGCTTTATTTCTTAATCTCAACTTATATATCCTCATTTCATTTGATAAAGTAAGTGGGGCTAGAACGTATTAATCGTTTTAGCCCCACTTACTTTTTAATCCATTTTTATATTATATTTTTGTAATTCTATTATTGCCTGATTCATTTCATGAAATCGACTTAATTGATGTGCTTTTTTTATTCGTTGTAATTTTGCTATTATAATGTACCAGTTTATTCTGTTTAATAAATCGTTATTCTCCAATGACTCATGATAACCACTCAGCCAACTACTCCATTGTGTATCTGGAATGTATTCAGACATAACTAAGCTCAAATCCATAGCAGGATCAGCAATTTTTGCTGACTCCCAATCAACTAAATATAATTGATTAGTATCAGACTGTAACCAATTTCGATGATTCAAATCACCATGACAAACTGTATACTTATCCGTTGATAGTTCAGGTTGATGTTCATTTAATTGCTGAAACATTTTTGATAGCAAGGGGTGCTGCTTTAAATCATCACTCAAATCGTCAAAATAATTAGCTAATAAGCCACTAGGTGTGATAACTTCTCCACCAACCTGTCTCAACATATTTTTTAATTGCTTTGAGCGATGAATTTTAGATAATAATTCAGGAACCATTTTTTGATCCATTTCATCAGAATGAAGGTTTCGTCCATTTAGCCACTCTTGTGCAGTTATTGTATCCCCACTTGAGATTCGCTTAGTCCAAATTAATTTTGGTGTAATACCAGCAACTGAGAGCGCAGCTAAAAAAGGTGACATATTTTGTTTCAAAAACACCTTTTCTTGTGCACGTGTACCCATGTATGCAGTGCCTGTATCTCCACCAATTGGTAACAATTGCCAACCGGGATCTAAATTAAAATCCATACTATTATTACCTCTTTTTCCCGACTAAGCTCTGATGCTATAGTTTCATCTTACAAACATCCCTATTATACGTCAAGGATTTTTTTAACTCTGGTAACTAAGTAAACATTAGTAAACAGCATTATTTCCACTAAACTCACCAAAACACCATAACCCATCATTAAAAATTGTCCTGTACCAATATAGATTGCGATATTAAAAAGTACTGCACTTACACTTATAATTGTTAATGTAAACTTTTTGAAATTCTTAATTTGATACTCTTTTCCTTTTGGATATAGTCTAGTAAAAATAATATTATCGTAATGTTTTGCAAAAGGTAACAATTGAAAACCAATCAGATAAATAAATAAGATTAAAAATGCGAGTGCTAGCCAACCATTTGAAATAAATGCAATAATTAGCGCTCCAATTAGAGTTAATCTAATAAATAAGCCACTAAATTCAGTTCCGCGAATAAATCCCCTTGCATATAAAAATGTATAAACATTTGCGTCATCTTTTTTAATATGATTTAAAATGAAATCAAGGTACACTCTTCTCTTAACATTCCCTCTAACCATTGGTACATCAGTAAATAAATTAAAGAAACGGTAAATCCCTAACATTCTATTTTCTTCAAAACTGATTGCTTTTTTCCAATCAAAGATTTCCTTAAATCCTTTTGCAGCTAGCTGATTTAAAACAAAGCTACTTAAAATAGCAACGATAAAACTCAGAATAAACGTACCATATAATCCAAGGATATAAATCAAAATAGGCAATAAAATATTAACTAATTTGATACTTCCCCAACTAAACCGGTTATTTTGATATTTTTCAAGTAATGAAATGACTAACCAATTATTTTTCAAGCATAGTTGCGTTAAAATCAAGAAAATAATATTGATTACTGAGATTTTCATTCCAATCATCATAACTGGGATAAGTAACACAATAAATCCAACTTGCATTAAGCTGGCCATAACTGTTGAATAGCGTTTTGCCTTTTTTAAATAACTAATTAATGCATGTTCCTGTGGTAAAAGAAAAACAATATCCGCTTCTTTTAATAACGTACTTAAACGGCCGATTTGTAAAATCACCAGTAATCCAATCACTAATGCAGGCCGATACCAAACTAAATTAACAGGCATCACCTTTAGCCCATTTGAATAAGCCAAACCAAGTCCACCAACAAAAAACATAATTGCAACAACAAAATGATCATTCAAAACATATCGTAAATATTTTAATAATAATAACTGATGACTTTTTAAACGTGTTGTCCATAAGTCTTTCATTTTGTTACCTCTTCCTTAGTTAAACCAAGATAAATTTCATCTAAGGAAGCATCTGGATTCTTATAGGCTTGTCTTAATTCAACCATTGTTCCTTGTGTTTTAATTTCACCTTTATTCAGTAAAATGAACCAATCGCAATACTTTTCAGCTGTGGCTAAAACGTGAGTTGACATTAAGACACTTGCGCCACGCTTCTTTTCAGCAACAATTAACTCTAATAAATCGTTAATTGCTAAGGGGTCTAGCCCGAGAAATGGCTCATCAATAACATAAAAATCAGATTCTGTTAAAAAAGCACAGACAATCATAACTTTTTGTTTCATCCCTTTTGAAAAGTTAGCGGGAAACCATTCTAACTTGTTATCAAGTCTAAATATTTTAAGTAATTCATTAGCTTTTTTCCATGCCTTAGTTTCATTCAATCCATAAGCCATCATTGAGAGTTCAATGTGTTCTTTTAATGTTAATTCTTCATAAAGAATAGGCGTTTCAGGAATATATGCTAAATGTGATTTATAAGCCTGGCTATCTTCCCTTAAGGTTACGCCATTTAATTTAATAGTTCCTTTTTGCGGGGTTAATAACCCAATTATATGATTGATTGTAGTCGATTTACCTGCACCATTTAAACCAATTAAGCCAACGACATTTCCAGGTTTAACTTCAAAAGAAATATCTTTTAAAACTGGTATTTGAGAGTAACCACCCACTAAATTTTTAACTTCTAATGTCATTTTCTAATTCCCCATTTACAATTTATTTATGCCTTTAATTATATCATATTATGGTGAATTATCATTCATGATGTATAATAAAAGTATTAACTAACTTTGAAAGAAGGCAAACATATGACTGACTGTATTTTTTGTAAAATAATTGCCAATGATATTCCTAGTTTCACCGTATACGAAGATGAAGACATTAAAGCATTTCTTGATATCTCACAAACAACCCCAGGCCATACACTTGTTATTCCAAAAAAACATGTTGCTAATATTTTTGAATATGACCAAGCACTCGCTAGTAAAGTTTTTTCTAAAATTCCAATGATTGCTTCCGCAATTAAAGTAAGCAATCCAGATATTCAAGGGATGAATATCGTCAATAATAACGGTGAACTAGCTTACCAATCTGTTTTTCACTCACATTTTCATTTAATTCCTAGATACTCAACAAAAGATACTTTTAAAATGTCATTCAAGGATAATTCCAAGAAGTACACATCCGAGCAACTTGAATCAATTATGATGTCAATCAAGAATAAGATTGGAGAAAAATAATGTCAAAAACACTTAAACGAATTAGTTTGTTATCAATTATTGGTGGGTCAGCATACTATGCCTATAACCATAGAGATGAACTTATTACTTTTGTTGCAGATAAAAAAGTTCAGTTAAAAGCAGATTTTTCTGACTATCAAAATGATATCAATCGCGTAACTAATTCATCAAAAAAATTGCAGTATGCTACAGATCATCTGAATACGATTATCGAAGAAACATTACCCATCGTCGATTCCATTAGCAATCGTATAGAAAAGTTTACTTATGAGATCGAGCCAAATATCAATAAAATTAATAAAAAATTAGAAAAGTATCAATGAATTAGGCTTTTAAAAGTTTGATTTTTTTGTGAATTTTCGGTCATTTACTTTCATTATATGATAATTATGTTATATTAAACGTATTAGTCTTTCATTGAGAAGACAAAAAATTTAAGAAATAGGATGTGTTAGGTTATGAAAAAATGGCTTGTTGCTTTAGCCGGCGTACTATTAACATTTACATTAGCGGGTTGTGGGAGCTCAACAGTTGCAACTACTTCAGGTGGTAAGGTTACAGAAAGTGCTTACTACGATAGTTTGAAGAAAACTTCAAGTGGTACATCAATTTTACAACAAATGATTTTGAACAAAGTATTGGAAAAACAATATGGTGATGATGTTTCTGATAAAGAAGTCACAAAACAATACGATACTTATAAAGCTAAATATGGTTCAAGTTTCTCATCTGTCTTATCACAAAACAGTATGACAAAGACTAGTTTTAAAGCAGAATTACGTTCTAACTTACTTTTAAAAGCTGCTGTTAAACATTACAGTGATTTAAGTTCTACAGCTGTAGATAAGCAATGGGAAGAATACCAACCAACTATTACAGTTCAACGTATTCAAGTTGCTTCAAAATCAGATGCAGAAAAAATCATCAAACAACTTGATGAACAAAAGACTGCTAAAAAGTTAACTGACAAATTTACTGCATTAGCTAAATCAAAATCAACAGATACAACTTCTGCAAGTACTGGTGGTACTTTAGCTGCATTTAACAATACAGATACAACACTAACAGCAGAATTTAAAAAAGCTGCATTTGATTTAAAACAAGGTAAATATACAACTACACCTGTTAAAACAACAGCAGGTTATGATGTAATCTTGAGTGTTAAAAATGCTGGTAAAGGTAAAAAAGCCGATCACATTTCTGACTTAAAAGAACAAATTGTTACTGAAACTATGGCTGACTCAACTAAATTACAAAAAATTGTTGGTAAAGTTCTTAAAAAAGGTAACGTATCAATCAAAGATGATGACTTGAAAGATGTTCTTTCAAGCTACTTATCATCATCTTCTTCATCTTCAAAATAAATACATCAAAACATCAGATTATATCTGGTGTTTTTTTTTCGAAAAAAATATCTCAATGGAATTTATCCATTGAGATATTTTTCAATTTAATTATTTGTTACATTACTGTCAGCATGTGGTTTATAGAAATTTCGACCATCCATACCAAATATACGTTCAGAAAATTCGCCCTCTTCTGTATGAGCCAATGACCCTTTCAACATTTGAATTGATGCATCAATATTATCAATTTGATGTAAAACATCTGCTTCAATTAAATGAGGTTGCACTGGTGAACCATACTCTAGTAACCCATGATGCGCAAGAACAACGTGACGTAATAAAATCATGTCTTCTGTCTGAAGATCAATTTTTAATTCACCTGCTGCTTTAACAATTTCTTCATCAATTAATACAATATGCCCAATTAAATTTCCAGCTAATGTATAAGTTGTTGCCACAGAACCTGATAATTCGATTGTTTTTCCTAAATCATGTAAAATCACACCTGCGTAAAGTAATGGTGCATTAATCACATCACCATATTCGGCAACAATTGATTTAGCTAATCGCAACATTGAAAGTGTATGGTAGGCTAACCCACCAGAAAATGCGTGATGATTTTTCTTTGCAGCGGGATAACTGAAAAAATCATCATGTTTTTCGGCAATGAGATATCTTACAATTCGATTCCAATTTGGGTTTGTAATTTCAAAAATAGCTTTATTAAATTCTTCTTCCATCTCATCTTTTTTCATTGGTGCACTAACGACAAATTGACTCGGATCATTAGGTTCACCCTCTTCAGTCAATCTAATATGATAGATTTTCATCTGTGGATTATTTTGGTAAACTTCACGTTTTCCTTTTATAAAGGCAACTTTACCCGTTTGAAATTGTTCAATTGCCTCTGGCGTTGCATCCCAAAGCTTAGCGCTAATTTGGCCTGAACTATCTTCAAAATTAAATGCAATAAATTGCTTATTATTCTTTGTATTTCTAACTTCTGCACTCTTAATTAAAACAAATAATGCTACGTTTTCGTCAACTTTATATTCAAATATTTTTTTCTCTTGTGCCATGTCCATCCTCCTATAACTTAATTATTTTATCGTTATCAAATCCAGTTAATCCTGAATCATCTGCCGTTAAATAAATAATTTGAACTTTTTTACTTATTTCTCGTATTAGTTTTAAAACGGCATTTTTTCTGTTTTTATCAAAATTAACAAACCCATCATCAATAATTAATGGTAATTCGATTGATTTATTAATTGTCATGATTAAAGCAAATCTAAGTGCGATATATAGCTGCTCTGCTGTTCCTTGTGACAATTCTCCCACTTCAAATGATACCATATCAGAAGAAACGACGGTTAATAATCCTGATATATTATTTATTTGTGTAAAATGGCCTAATGTTAATAGTTCAAAATAATGATTTGCTAATTGCAACATTTGTGGCATTCTAACCCCAGAAGAGTCTTTTAATGCCTCGTTAATCCAATTAATAGTTAACTTTTGAGTTAACCATTTATCAGCTAATTCACTTAAAATTGTAACTTTTTCAGCCAACTCTTGTCGAAGTTCTGTATAATTCCCTTCTGCCTTCAAAGTCCGTAATAACGTCTGTTGATCAATAATCTCCTGATTAATGTTCATTATACTATTTTGCAATTGTTTCAATTGTTCTGTAAGCTCATCTAATTGTTCATCTAAACTTTCTTTCGTTTCAAATCTAGCAAGATTTTTTCTAACCTCCACAGGAAGCTGCTCATTAATTGTATCCAATTTAGATTTGTCTTGAACAAATTGCTTTTGTAAATCGTAATTTTTTTCAAATTGCTCAATTGACGTTAAATGATATTGCGTTAATATTTCATTAATTTGATTAGAAATATCAGCAGTCACATTATCTTCATGCTTTTGTTGTTCATTTAAATAGCCCATTTTATTTTTTATTGATTGTGATTCAGCAATTAAAGGTTGTAATTTATCATTAAAGCCTCTAATTCTAGCTAAACTATCTGCCATATCACTTTTATTTAGTGCTAGAAAACTATCAGCAAAATCTGTCTGATTCAAATAATTTTTTATCTTGTCAGTTAACGTTTTAATTTCTGCTGATTTTTGACTAATTTGATCTGTTATAGACTGTATTCGACTTAAGTCATTTTGAATTGAGAACCACTGATTCTTTGGAAAATCATCTAAAACGTATTGAATTTGATAATCCGTTAATTCAGTATCAGTTTGTCTCAATTGTTCGTCCAGTTCACCTATCTTCAATTGATTTTCATCAATTTCTGCAGTAATCATTTGTCTTTTATTTTGTATTTGCATCAGAGCATCACTACTTGATTTATCCTTAGAATTAGACTGCTTAAATACAATTATGGTATATACAACTATCATAATATCTAGTATCAATCCCATTATTTTAAACGGCATTGGTAAGATCATACTTAGTACAAATAGTATAACACTTACCCCTACTAAGATACTTTGTTGTGTAGACCATTTACTTTTTTGTACTTGATTTTTTTGATCAATTGATTGATTTAAATCTAAAATATCTTGTTTTTTCGTCAATTGCTTTTGTTCAATTTCTTGAAGTATTCGTTTATTGCTCTCTTCAGATTTAATTAATGTGACAATATTTTTAAAATCATCAGGATCAAACGCTATTGGAACTTTTCCGTTGATATTTTGATATTGCATCATTAACCGTTCTTGTTCTGTTAATAGTTGGTTTAAACTCGTCTGTTCTAATACAACTTTATCTAAATATTGTTGATTATCAGCTAATTGTTCAAATAATATATCAAAATCAACTTTATTGTTTTCATAAAAATTTATTAAATTTAATGCTGCTAAATTTTCTTTTTCATCAACTACACTCTGATTAATCGATTTTAACCTTTCATTATTTATCTTTTGTTTCTCTAGTAAATTTTGTATTTTTTGATAATTATCAACAGAAATCATAGCATCTTCATCAGTTTGTTTTAGCTTATCCGTCAACTCATTAGATTGTTCATATATTGACCAATTTTGCTTTAATTGTTCGTAGCGTTGGTAATCTTTGGTTAGATTATATTGTGTTGTTTGTAGCCCTTTAATTTGTTCCCTATTTTGATCTAACTTTTTTTGTGTCTCAACATATTCCGGAAATTTCTGTTTGGCAATATTTATTTTATTAACTAAATCATTGTATAACGCAATTTCCTTATTTAACTCAGTTACACGACCTGCTGGCTTATAGACGTGATCGGCATCTTTTTGAATTTTTTTAGTTAATTCTAACCATTCTTGACTACCAACTGCTCCCATCGTCGTTAGATACTCATTTAAATCTTCATTCGTTAAATTAAATACTTGGTTTAACGCCTGCTGATTAAATGAAAATACTTGATTGTATAAATTTTCATCGACTGGATTTAGCCATTCATGCAGCTTACTACTAGCTACTTTCATCCCATCATCACTTTTAACAATAGATACCTTGCCACCAGATTTACCTTGTGTACGAGTTAGTCGATAAGCATCGTTACCAATTAATAATTCCAACTCTCCACCATATGTGGATGAGTCTTTAGGCAGATATTGTTGGTACTTCTTTTTCGCATTTGCAAATCCAAATAACATACTCAATACGAATGCTGTTAACGTCGATTTACCTGCTTCATTCAGACCAAAAATAACCTGATTCGTTTGATTAAAATCAAACGTTTTATCATGCCACTTCCCAAATCCGTAAATTTTAACTTTAGTTATTTTCATCTATATGACCCTCTATCGCTTGATTTTCATGAAGCAATGTTTTTGAATTTTCTTGTAATTCTACTAAATGTCCCGTTTCTAATAAGTACGTATTAAGTTCCGGAATTTGTAATAATTTATCAGCGAGTTCAGTCATTCCATCATCAGTAAAAACACGTTTTGCGCTTTCTTCCCAGTATTGTTGATCAATTGATTCAAAAGCTACCTTTTTATTAATCACCGTTTTAATTTTAACAATCCAATAGTAATTATCTGGCATATGTTTTTGAATCCAAGCAGTTAATAAATCACCATTTTGAATGCGATTTACTAGGCTATCACTAAAATTATCTAAATCTGTGATTTGTATCACTATTAAATATGATTTATCTTTAGAAAAAAGTTGGCATTCAGCGTCAATCTTATCAATAGCATCTGATAGTGAATCAATTTTTGCCATTGAAATATTAACTGTTTCCCAATCAATTGTAGATGACGTTATAAATTTGGGAACCAACTTATTTCCATCACTATTCACTAGATAAAACCCTTTATCGCCTGATTCTTTACGGTGCCGACCTTGTGTATTTCCAGGATAGATAACTGGGGGTTGTTCATTCAAAATCTGTCTTACATGAATATGACCCAATCCCCAATAATCATAATTTTTCTGTAATAATTCTTTAACAGTAAATGGTGCATAACTTTCATCTGATATTGAATTTATACCCTCATTTGCCCCATGGATAAGCCCAATATGCCATTTCTCATCACCACGAACAGGATAATCAACGATTTTTGATGGTTCCCATCTATGTGCATAACTAAACCCAGTTAATCGAACTTCATCGCCATTTTTTAAAATGTGCGTCACTGTTTCAACTTCACTTGTAAATAAAGTTACATTTGATGGAAAAGTTAAATGATCTTGAGCATTATCAGAAAAATCATGGTTACCAAAACTCAAATAAACATTTATTCCGGCCTTTTGCAGTCGTTCACACTGACTAATTAACGTTGTTTGTGCCATAATACTCATCTCAGATGAATCATATAAATCCCCAACTAAACAAACAAAGTCTACTGATTCTTCAATAGCCGTATCTACGAGATTACTCAAAGCTTTAAATGTTGACTGATAAATCGAATCCATTAACTGACTTGGTACATTTTTTAATCCTCCAAAAGGACTATCTAAATGTAAATCAGCTGCATGAATAAATTTCATCTTCCCACTCCTTTATAAAAAAAAACCTGGTACAAAACATAATTGCTTTGCTTCCAGGATTTTTATTCGAATTAATTATGATATAAATCTTGTATTGGTTTTGTGATAATTGAATTAACTTCATTCATAATTTCACTTAAAACTTGTTCTTTAACCATTAAATCTTTGATTGTATCAAAATCACCGATTTTTTCTGAAAGATTATGAGCATTTTCAAGTTCTTCGTCTGTCATTTCTTCACCATTCATTTGTTTTTGTTGCAAAGACATTTGAATTGTTTGAAATTCTTTAAATAATTTATATGCAATTTCATCTTCTTGCATTTTTGTATAAGCTGATTTCAAAGCCTTATATTCTTCCGTTTGACTAAGATCTTGACTCATTTGGTTCGCTGTATCATAAATATTAACAACCATTTCTGATTCCTCCAATAATAATTTATATTAACTTAATTAGTGTATCATTTTTATCCATAATTTGCATTGATTTGTTCTAATTTCCAAACATCCCATTAATACTATCACTGAGCCATTTTTGGGCTTTTTTAGCAGAATCAGATAATTTATTTTTTATTTCATCTGTTTGCTTTTCTACTGATTCTAAAATACCATCTCCACTATCATTTGAACCGGTATTATTTGCTAAAGTAGTAGCAGATTTCGTTGAGAAGCTTGTCTGAGCAGTATTAGGTAATATACCTGACATTTCGCTTTTAAATAAGGAATCAACGATATCCCCACTTGAATTTCTTAGGTAATGAGTATCATCAGTTTGATCAAAACCAACCCATGTTGCGACAGTAATGTCTGGTGTATATCCAATAACCCACTGATCTTTCGTCCCATCTGTAGAACCTTTTTTAGCCTCTGTACTTCCCGTTTTACCAGCAACTGTATATCCAGCTGGGACAGCAAGTTCGCCAGTTCCTCCAGTTTCAAAGACACCCATCATCATACTTGTCATCGATTTAGCTACCTTACTACTCATAACTTTAGTTTCACTATTGTCTGAATTATTAACAATCGTTTTACCAGAAGCATCAACAATTTTAGTAATAAAATGAGCCTTTTTTTGAATACCACCATTAGCAAACGCAGTATATGCACTAGCCATTTCGTAGGGTGAGACACCAGTAGTTAAACCACCCAAAGCTAAATCTAAGTTTTTGTCCGAACTTTTAACCGGTATACCAAATTTTTTAACAGCATCGTATCCTTTATCAACACCAATTTTATTTAACAACCACACAGCTGGCGCATTTTTACTAAGTGCCAATGCCTTATACATTGGTATTTTACCTGCATATTGATTGTCGTAATTATTTGGTGAATAATTATTTGATCCATATGATTGTTTTTTATCTTTTAATTCAGAATCATAAAAATAGCCATCTTCTAAAGCAGGCATATATACGGCAATTGGTTTTAGTGTTGACCCCGGTTGGCGGTTAATCTGAGTCGCTCGATTATATCCCCTAAAAACGTGTTTACCTCGTCCACCAACAACTGCTGTCACACCACCATTCGTTGAATTAATAGCAATTGATCCACCCTGAGCTTTTGTCCCATCATCAGCATCCAAAGGGAACAAGGTAGAGTTATCAAATGATGTTTGCATAGCTTCTTGATGGGTCTGATCCATCGCCGTATAAATTTTATAACCACGATTCATAATATCTGATTCAGTTAACCCATAATTTTTAATTGCTTCACTAATAACGGCATCAAAATAATAAGGATATTTATAACCTGATTGATAATCGTACGTATCATTTAATGTAATACCCGTCTGCTTAGCACTTGATAATTCTGCACTAGAGATTTTTTTATTTTCATACATAACATTCAGAACAACATTACGCCTTTGTTTAGCTGCAACAGGATGATCTATCGGATTATATGCCCCTGGCGATGTTAACATACCCGCAATAACTGCAGCCTCACTAACAGTTAAATCTGAAGCACTTTTTCCAAAATATTTTTTAGAGGCATCTTGAACACCCCAAACGCCATTACCAAAATATGCATTATTTAAGTACATCGTTAGAATGTCTTTTTTTGAATATACTTTTTCCGTTTCAATTGAAATAAATATTTCTTTAGCCTTACGACTATAAGTTTGCTCCTGTGACAAGAATGCATTTTTAACAAGTTGTTGCGTTATAGTACTTCCGCCACCACTAATTGCACTACTTCCAGTTAATCGATTTTTAACCAATGAAACCACAGAACGTGCCATCCCTTTGATTGAAAATCCATATTCATGATAAAAATTACGATCTTCTGATGACAGTACAGCATTTTGAATATTGGGTGAAATCTTATTTAATGAAACGTAAGTACCCTTTTGAGAGTATAACGATCCTGCTTTATCGCCATCTTTATCAAAAACCTCAGTTGATTGTTGTAAAGCAGCTTTTAACCCACTAACATTTGTTGTTTTGGCTACATAAGTTAAATACGCACTCGAACCTAAAATAATTGCTAAAATAAAAATAGTCAACCATTTCCAACCATGCACAAATTTCCATCCCTGTCGAAACCAATTTTTAAATTGAATTAGATGTATTACAAACCAATTTTCATTTTTAGTTCTTTTATTTTCATTTTTCATTAGTTGTCCCCATATTTAATCTTAATATCATTTATTATTTTACCATAGCAATATTATAAAAAGTAAATTAGCCTTTTTATTATGATATTTTTAAATATTTAAAAAAAGACTAAGAAATGTAGATGTTATCTACTCCTTAGTCTCACAGTATTTTAAATTAAATTATCTGGATTTGCGTGTTCAGTAAAAATATCATAGACACGTTGTGCGGCCTGCTCATCTGAACTAATAATCATAATTGTATCATGTCCCGCAACAGTTCCAACAATATCCGGGAAGCCAAAATCATCGATAATTGCTGCCAGTAAATTACCGTTACTTGGAATCGTTTTAACAACATTCATAAATTGGATTTTAGTAATATTAGTAACGACTTCAAAAATAATTTCAAATAAATGAACTTCTTCACTTAAATTACCTGACTTAAAAATTGCGTATCTCAAATCACCTTGTTCATCTTGAGCTTTAACAATTTTCATTTCACGAATATCTCTAGAAATAGTCGCTTGAGTCGCCTTAATATTCACATGTTCCAATTCTGAAATCAAATCATCCTGCGTTGCAATTACTTTTTTATTAATTAACTGTTCAATTTTAGCTTGACGTATCTCTTTCTTCATAAGAATCCCTCTTTGAATGAGTATTTATTCTTAGTATAGCAAAAGAAATATGAATACTGAAATAATACGCTTAATTTAGGACGATTTTATTCATTTTATTGAATTTTGATTCAAATATAAGCATACCTGAATCTCTAATAATATAACCATCTAACACTAATTTCTGAATAACTCGTCCAACGGTTTCACGCCGCGTTCCACTAATCGTCGCAATATCTTCATGTGTAATCACATATGGGATTCGCAGACTATTCTCACCATGTTTATCGGCTAGATTCTCACTTAAATACTGTAACACTTGTGTTATCCGGGTTGTTGTATTACTACATACGGTTCTTAACCTTAACACTTCTGAACAATTTAAAATATTATCAATTTGCCCAAATAAGTACGCAGAAACTTCATAATGTGTTTTGATTAAATTCTCAATAAGTTCAACAGGAATCTTAGCGACCGTCGCTAGTGTAGCAGCACGACTTGAAACAGTATAATATTCACTCTGTAACATTCCACCAATTGGAAATATTTGTTTCGATGTAACATACATATAATTTTGAAAAATACCAGCTCGATCACCACGTTCAATTTTAACTAATCCATCCAAGACAACATAAATAAAATCACGTTTATCATTCATATCAAAAATAGTATTTCCTTTTAGAAATCTTTTAAATGTAATTTGTTCAAAACAAGCTCCTTGTTCATCCTCACTTAAACAACCAAACAACTCATGGTCAGAAAATTCTGATCGATACCTTTGTCTTTCTTTTTCTGTAATCATCCCTTTACTCCCTTAATACCTATATTTATGATATATAACTATCAACACTATCAGATTAAATATAGAATGTCGATTTATTTTTTCGGATTTTGGAGACCCTGGTTTATTTTTTTGATTCACTGATAGCTCTAAATCATTAATCTAACAGTACCAAAATGATAAAAATAAACTGGTCGTATTCGCACATCCATTTTGTGTTCAAACGCACAATCATCGTTAAAAAGTACATCTAACAATATTTAGATAAAATAAAAAAGTTAACAATTAAGTCAACTTTTTTATTAATTACATTTCTTTTGGTGCATTTACGCCTAATAATCTTAATGATTCTGTTAAAACGACGCTCACACTTTGAACGAGTGCTAAACGAGCTAATTTTTGATCATCTTCAACTAATATCTTTGAATTTGCATAGTATTTATTAAATGCTCTTGATAAATGAATAGCGTATTTAGCAATTACTGATGGTTCATATTCTTTAGCTGCACGTTTAATTATTTTAGGGAAGTCACCAAGTAACTTAATTGTATCCCATGCAGCAGGATCAGAAAGTTCATTGTTACTTTCACTAATTGAAACATCACCCGCTTTACGAATAATACTTTGTGCTCTAGCATTTGAATATTGGACATAGGGACCTGTTTCACCTTCAAAACGAACAACTTCTTCTAAAACAAAATCAAAATTATTCATACGTTCATTCTTTAAATCATGGAAAATAACAGCCCCAACACCAACATCTTTAGCAACTTGTTCAGCATTTGGTAGGTCAGGATTTTTATCTTGAATTTGTTTTTTAGCAAGGCTTGTAGCATCATCTAAAACTTCTTCAAGTAAAATAACACGTCCTGAACGAGTCGATAATTTCTTACCACCTTGTGTGATTAAGCCAAATGGAATGTGGTGCATATCATCTGACCAATCATTACCCATTTCCTTTAACACAGCCTTTAATTGTCTAAAATGGTTAGCTTGTTCATTTCCGACAACATACAATGACTGTACAAAATTATACGTCCGTTTACGGTAAATAGCAGCAGCTAAATCACGAGTAATATATAAAGTTGCCCCATCTGTTTTTTGAATCAAGGCAGGGTTTAAATCGTATTTTTCAAGATCAACAATTTCTGCGCCTTGGCTTTCTTTTAACAAATTTTTATCTTTTAACATTGTCACAACTTCGCCCATTTTATCATTATAAAAGGCTTCCCCTTTAAATGAATCAAATTGGACACCCAGCATATCATAAATTTTATTGAAAGCTGATAATGATTCTGCACGGAACCAAGTCCAAAGTTCGATTGCTTCTTCATCGCCATCCTCGAGCTTTTTAAACCATGCACGAGCTGCAACATCTAACTCTGGATTTTCTTCTGCTTCTTTATGGAAACGAACGTAGTATTCAAGTAATTTATTGATAGGATCAGCTTTAACTTCTGCTTCACTACCCCATAATTTATAAGCAGTAATTAACTTACCAAATTGAGTTCCCCAATCGCCTAAATGATTAATTTTAATTGGATTATAATTAATTTTAGCCAAGATGTTTGCAATTGAATTACCAATCACAGTTGAACGTAAATGTCCCATTGAAATAGGTTTAGCAATATTGGGTGATGACATATCAATTGGTACGTTACCATCATGACCAATATCAGATGCGCCATACTCACTGCCATTTGAAAGCACTTGTTCAATAATATCTTGACTAAATGCAGCCTTATTCAAGAAAAAGTTAACATATGGCCCAACTGCAGCAACTGACTCAAATTGACTTTGATCAATTTTCTCTACTAAGTCTTTAGCAATCATCTGAGGTGCTTTTCTAAATGCTTTAGCTAATGCAAAAGCTGGAAATGCATAATCCCCCATATCAGAACTTTTTGGTATTTCAATTTTGGCAATAATTTCTTCTTCAGTAAGGTTTCCATCAACGATAGCAACCAATGCTTGTGCAACTTGTTGTTTATAATTCATTATCCATTCCTCCTAAAATTGTATAAAAAAAGCCCCTTACAAATAATTATGTAAGAGACGAGAATTCCCGCGGTACCACTCTAATTGATTAATATCCACTCAAAATATTCAGTTATTTCTAAAAAGTACGATTCAACTAACGCTTTTATCTAGCTTCCATCAACCTAGACTTGCTTTAAAATTAATTAGTTTACTAGCTTTTATCATCGAATTTATAGTTTGATTGTAACAAATTAATATTATAAAAGATAGTGTTTTTAGAATTTAGGTTTGCTTTTGGTGAAATATTTCTTTACGACATCCCTTGAATCTGTCAATCTTGTAACATTATCATCAAAATGAATTGATACAAAAGAATAATACACAAGATCGACTGCATATAATTGAGCAATTAAAGAAGTAGTCGCTGCACTTCTGAATTTTTTATTTTCTTCACTATCGTCATGTTCTAAAATAATATTAGCTAATTTGGCCAATGTACTTTTTTTATTATGTGTTAAAACGATAACTTTTATTTTTTGTCGATTTGCAAGATTTGCTAACTTAATTGCATCCGTATTTTCCCCTGAATTTGATATCAAGAATAAAGTTGTTCCTTCTTTTAGTTGCGATAATCCAACGGCAATTAGATGTGTATCAAGTGTTTCTATAACAGACTTACCAACTCGAATAAATTTTTGTTGGAAATCTTTAGCTACAATTTCTGATGCTCCAATTCCATACGCATAGATTATTTTTGACTCTGCAATAACCTTCGCAGCATTAACGACTTCCTCATCTAATGTTTTATTTGATTCCTCAATCGTATGTTGTATCCGCATGGTTAATTTTTGTTGTGTCGTCACTAAATCATCTTTAGGATTAATTTCCTCGAGCATTGATTTATCATCTTGGATTTCTGCTGATAATTCTAATTTTAATCCTGGAAAACCAGTATCACTAATACTTTTTCCAAATCGCGTTATTGCTGCAGTGCTGACACCTACCACCTCTGCCATACTCTGTGTACTCATTCTTATTACTTTCTGAGGGTGCTCTAAAATAAACCGTGCTATTTTTCGCTCTACCTTTGTGTATTTATCCATATTTGCTTGTATTGTGTACAAATAATTACCCATACTTCTTACCTCTTTTTATGGTATGTCTTATGCTTCTGTCTCAATCATAGCATCTTTTGGAATACCAAAAAAGAATGTTAAAATAAATCCGCCCGCATATGCCGCAAGCAATCCAAGAATATACCCAATCCAGTGTCCATTACTTATTAAAGGTATCAATGCTACCCCAGAAGGTCCTATTGCAATAGATCCAATATGACCAATCCCACCAATCACCGCTCCACCGATTCCGCCACCAAGACAAGCAGTAATCATTGGTCGTCCTAAAGGTAGTATAACCCCATAAATTAATGGTTCCCCAATTCCTAGAAATCCGACTGGTAGAGCGCCTTTAATTAAATTTGTTAATTTTTTATTTTTACGACAACGAACCCATAATGCAATTGCTGCCCCTACTTGTCCAGCTCCTGCCATTGCTAAAATTGGCAATAATAATGTTGATCCAGACTTAGCAATCATTTCAAGATGAATAGGTGTTAAAATTTGATGTAATCCTAACATTACCATTGGTAAGAAAAAAGTCCCTAAAACAAAACCAGAAAATGCACCACCAACTTCTAAGACCCAGTTAATTGATGTAACTAAAGAATTCGAAACAACCCCAGCAACTGGCATTACTAAGAAAATTGTCATCATTCCAATAACAAATAATGATATTGTCGGTGTTATAATAATATCTAAAGAATCCGGAATCCATTTATGCAATCTTTTTTCTAAAATAGCTAATACCCACACTGCAAAAATAACACCAATAATTCCACCCTGTCCAGCACTTAGTGCCTGACCGTTAAAGATATTATGGAGAGGTGCTTCAGGGGTTACCCCACTCAGCAAAGTGACAGCGCCGATAACACCACCAAGTCCTGGAGTGGCACCAAATTCACTGGCACTATTTATCCCTACATAGATAACTAAATAACTGAAAACACCATTTTTAATAACATTTAAAACTGCAATAAAATCTGTCCAGCTCGAACTTAAATCCCCTGCAACCATCATATTTCCAAGGACAGCAGCCAATCCACCAATCAATCCTGCTCCAACAAATACAGGAATTAGTGGAACAAAGATATTTGAAATTGCTTTAAGCACCTTTTTTATTGGCGTTTGCTTTTGTTTAGCTTTATGTTCTGCTTTTACTTTAGCAGCTTTGCTCTCAACCAATTCTTTATCAGTCATTTGAGTTGATTGTACTACGTTCTTCAAAGGGAAAGGTTCGCCTAATTTAACCCCTACTTGTCTTACCATTTCATCTGCAACTTTGTTGACTGTACCAGGTCCAACTACCACTTGCAAAGTATCATCTTCAACAACACCCATGACACCATCGATATTTTTCAATTTTTCAATATCTACTTTATCTTCATCCCTAATTGTCATCCTAACTCGAGTCATACAATGAATTAATTTTTCAACATTGTCTGGCCCCCCTACATTATCATAAATTTCATTTGCAATTTTTTCGATTTTTTTGTCTGCCATAATTTAACCCCTCCAAATATTTTATTTGATTGCTTCCCTAACAAAACCATGAGCCTTCTTTAATTTTTCTTTAGCTTGATTCAAATCGTTATCCGTTAGAATCATAACTATTGCAAGTTTGACATCATGTTCAGCTAATTCAAATGTTAATTTTGCTTGTTCATAACTTACTCCAGTTGCATCCATAATAATATGCTTTGATCTTTCAACTAATTTTTCATTCGTTGGTCTAACATCGACCATTAAATTTTTATATATTTTTCCAATTCCAATCATCGAAATTGTCGACAACATATTTAATACTAATTTTTGTGCCGTTCCTGATTTTAAACGAGTAGACCCAGTCAATATCTCTGGTCCCACTTCAATCTCAATAGCCGTATCAGCATGCCGTCCAATAATTGATTCCTTATTGCAAGCCAGACTTATTGTGTTCGCACCAAGATGTTTAGCGTAGTCAAGACCCCCAATAACATATGGTGTTCTACCACTTGCTGCAATTCCAACTACTGTATCTAATTTTGTTAAACAAATATTTTCCAAATCCAACTTACCCAATTCGTTTGAATCTTCGGCACCTTCAACTGCCACAGTCATTGCTTTCATACCACCAGCAATCAATCCTTGCACCATGCTAGGATTTGTTCCAAATGTTGGTACACATTCAGCAGCATCTAAGACACCTAATCTACCACTAGTTCCTGCACCCATATAAATTAAACGGCCTCCACTATTAAATGATTCAATAATTTTACTAACTGCTTCATTAATTTGCGATAACTCTTTTTCTACGCTTTTAGGAACTGTCATATCGGCTTCATTCATTATTCTTGCAACTTCAGAACATTTTAACTCATCTAAATTCATAGTTTGTTCATTTCTAGTTTCCGTTACTAATTTTGTAATATCCATATTTTATCCCTCTTTTATAATTGTATTATTAAATATTATTTTTTGTTTTGCTCCTATATAGTCAATTAAATCCAAGTCTGTCCTTTTAACTGTACCAATTTGGTTTACTTTTTTATCAATTGGTAAATTATTTTTCACTATCTGTATTTCTCCAGTATATCTCCCATATAACATATTATCTTGCGTTATAGTACCTCTCGTTCGAGCATCTTCATTATTTATTGGTTCAATAGTGAATTGATTTCTTATCCGACTTTCTTCTAACCTTACAACATCCCTAGCCACGTCAGCACGATTATGCCATGCTATATTATCAAGTTCATGCGAACTACTTTCAATATCTATTTCTATACTTTGATTAGTAAAATAGTTAACTATCTTACTAATTGTTCTTTGTGAAACTCGCGGATCACCGATATAAACGTCATCAGTATAATTATTCTCAATTAAATCTATCATTGCAGCCAATACATTGTAATTTCGATGTTTTTCTAATGTTGGTAATCCCTTTCCAATTGGCCCTCTAAATATTTTATCTCCTGCCACAAACGCCATCGTAGTAAATCCTGATTTTTTTAACCAATGATTCTTATTTTTTAACCATTCGTCATCTAATCCCGTATCTGGTCGAGGATAATAATTATGCCATGCTTCAATATTCTTAAAATTTGCATGATTATCAACTAGTTGCTTAATATCCAGCTCTGAAATCGTACTAGCATTTAATCCAATATCTATATTATTTGATAATTCAGCTATTTTTTCCATACTAATCCCATAATCAATTCTTAAACCAGTAATTCCAGCAGTTTTCAAATCAAATTCCAATAATTTTAAACTTTTTTCTGAAATATCAACCATTAATTTCAAGTTATTTTCAAGACATAAATTCCCCAAAGTTTTTAATTCATCAATAGTTTTTTTTCTATCTTCTTCAGGAATATGTAATGAAGTAAAAATACCCTTAAATCCTGATTTACGCATTACTTCAATATATTTTTTTGTATCATCGTCAATCTTATCACCTAAATAAATTGAAAAACCCAACATAATATCTCCTCCATTCATAAAAGAAAGCGTTATCATTAACTGGTTACATCATACCTTGAATGATATAAAATTACAATTAAATATATTTATTTTTTGTTTTTTTTGTTACTTTATATCTTAATTTAAAATAAAAAATCTTTCAAGAATACTTTATATAAAGTATTCTTGAAAGATTTTTTCACTGTTTTATTCAAATACAAATTGATTATTATAAAGTTCAGAATAGAATCCTTTTTGATCCAATAATTCTTGATGGTTACCTTGTTCAATAACCTTACCGTCCTTCAGAACAACAATTTTATCAGCATCTAATATTGTTTTCAAGCGATGTGCGATTACAAAACTAGTACGCCCTTGAATAACTGTATCCATTGCTTTTTGAATTTTAGCTTCTGTCACTGTATCAACATTAGAAGTCGCTTCATCCAAAATTAATAACGTAGGATTAGTTAAAATTGTTCTTGCGATACTAATTAATTGTTTTTGGCCAGTTGAAAACACAGAGTTTTCATCCGATACTGTCGTGTCATAGCCATTTTCTTGACTCATAATAAAATCATGAATATTAGCTTGCTTAGCGGCAGAAATCATATCTTCATCTGATGCTTCAGGTTTACCAAAGACAATATTATCACGAATTGTTCCTGAGAATAATACACTTTCTTGAAGAACTATCCCAACATGATCACGAAGACTTTGAAGTTCAAGATCCTTAACATTTACGCCATCAAATTCAACTGAACCACCTGTAACATCATAGAATCGATTCAATAAATTCATAATTGTTGTTTTACCTGAACCAGTTGGTCCGACTAAAGCTACCATTTCACCTTTATCAACATTAATTGATACATCATGTAAAATTTCTTTATTAGCATTATAACCAAAATTAACATTTCTTAACTTAACACCATTTGTTAGACCCGTTAATTTTTGCTTATCAGTTGAGTTGACCTCATCTGGTTCATCAAACATTTCATTCAGTCGACTAGCACCTGTAATAGCAAGTTGGAACATACTATACAATGAAGAAATTTGTGATATTGGTTGGTAAAATTGTTGTGAGTATTGAACAAACACGACAACTAGTCCTAAAGCCGTTGTACGGCCCATATCACCGTTCAGTGCTAACCAGCTACCAAAGAAGATAACAATGGCTGTATTAACCAACGAGAGGCCATTCATAACTGGGAAAAGCATCCCTGAATAGACTTGTCCTTTAAACGTTGCTTTACGAACATTTTCGTTATATGGCAAGAAACCATCAATAGCTTCTTTTTGAAGCCCGTTAGTAATTACAATTTTTTGACCACTAATTTTTTCATTAATATAGCCATTTAATTTTCCAACTTCTTTTTGTTGTATATCAACATACTTACGTGTTTTAGAAATTAAAATGACCGCAAGAAGTAACGCGATAGGCGTTGAAGCAATCGTAACCCAGGCAAGCTGAACATTCTGTTGAAACATCATAATGATAATCCCAATCATTAGAGCAATATTACTCATAATTTGTCCTAAGGCTTGATTCATTGCGTTCGAAATATTATCCAAATCACTTGTAAAACGACTTAAAATATCCCCATCTTTATGTGAATCAAAGAATCGAATTGTCATTTTTTGTAATTTTCCAAATAGCCCTTTTCGCATTCTATTTGTCGAGTTTCCTGTAATGAACGTGACAATAATATTTGAGAAAAACATTGCTACAATTGAAAAAATATAAAATAAGAATAACATCCACAATGAGCTAACAAAATTTCCTTTATCACTCACTCCTTTTGTTAAACCAATTACGTAGTCTGCCAATGCCGTAATTGCTTTTCCCATATACACAGGTGCTTTTACCTGGAAGTATGTCGATGCAATAATTGCAACAGTCATAACTGTAAAACCTAATTTATAGCTTTTCAAGTAGTGGAAGAAGAATGCCATCGATCTATTCATATCTTTCATTAGACAGTCTCCTTTCCTTTTTGAGTGTTATAAATTTCTTGATAAATTTGACTATTTTCAACGAGATCTTTATGTGTCCCCTCGCCAACTAATTTACCGTCATCCATAACAAAAATACGATCCGCATTAATCACAGATGAGATTTTTTCGGCAATAACAAATGTTGTTGTCTCTTTCAATTCATTATTTAATGCTTTTTGGACTAATTTTTCTGATTGAGCATCAAGTGCTGATGTTGAATCATCTAAAATTAAGATTTTAGGTTTACCAATAACACCACGCGTAATTGATAAACGTTGTTTTTGACCACCTGAGAAGTTAGCTGAACGTTCTTCAACCTCTGCATCATAACGTTCTGGTAATCGATTAATAAATTCTGATGCCTGAGCGATTTGACTGGCCATATCCATATCTTTCTCGTTGGCATCTTCTTTACCTTGACGTAAGTTGTCTGCGATTGTGCCAGAAAATAGGATAGCCTTTTGTAAAACAAATGCTACTGTTTTACGAAGCGATTTTTCATTAACATCCTTTAAATTCTCACCACCAACTTTGATCATTCCTTCTTGGGGATCAAATAATCGTGGAATCATTTGGGCTAAAGTTGATTTACCTGAACCAGTTGCACCAACAATTCCTATCATTTCTCCAGGTTTAACATCAAAACTAACATGTTTAAGTGTTGGTTTATCATCGCCTTCATATGAGAATGAGACATCTTCAAAACTAACAGATCCCGATAAATCTTCCTCTGGAACATCTTGGTAATAAATATCTGGTTCTTCATCTAAAATTTCGCGTAGTCGTTTAATTGAAACCATTGCACGAGCACTAAACGTCATCATCATTCCACCAATAATAATGGCAAACATGATTTGCATTAAATAATTAACAAACGAAGTAATAGCTGTAACTGTACTTGGATCTGCTTTAGCTAAATCACCTACAAAATAAATTGCGGCAACGACAGCCATATTTCCAATTAATGTAAATGCTGGAATTAAAACAGCAAATAGAGTTCCAACATAGATATTTTGTGCATTTAAATCATCTGAAACCTTATCGAAACGTTTTTCTTCATTTTTTTCTTGATTAAATGACTTAACAACACGCACACCCATCAAGTTTTCTTTGGCTAACTCATTTACTCGATCAATTAAGCCTTGCATTAACCCAAAATGGCGTCCCATGCGACCGAAAGTTAACATTGAAATACCTAACACGCAGACAATTAAAATAACAATAATCCACCATAAATCCGCAATTGTATTCATAGCTAAAATGAATGCACCGATAAATAAAATGGGCACTCGAATTAATGTCTGTAAAATTGTCATAATTAACGTTTGAATTTGGGTAATATCATTGGTTAAACGAACCACAATATTCCCTGCTTGGAATCGTTCAATATTACTGAAAGAAAATGTTTGAATCTTTCTAAAAGCAGTTTCACGAATATCTGCACTCATTGATTGTGCTACTTTTGCTGATAGAATTGTATTCACAACACCTGCCAACAATCCAATAACAGCAACTCCAATCAAGTACAAACCAAGTGTCGTGATTTTATCACCCTGGTCCTTTAAAATAGCATCAATTACTTTTTGTAACAATTTAGGTTGCCACAATGTTGAAATTGCCATGATAACCACCATGACGACTGCCCAAAAAATATCTACCCGATACTTTTTAGCATGTTTTAATAAAATATCCACTTTTTTCCCCCTCAATTCTGTCCAGTTCCATGTTTTTTTATACAAAAAAACTAATATCAGTTACTAAACTTAGCAAAAATAACGCTTAATTGCAATCATTTTGACTAATTATATTCTATTTAGTCAGTTAAAATTTACAAAAAAAAACCAAGATTAAATATCTTGGTTTCAATATAATTATCTTATTCATTTTTAAGCGGGCGACGAGAATCGAACTCGCGACATCAGCTTGGGAAGCTGGAATTTTACCACTAAACTACGCCCGCAGAACGTTGATTAGTATAGCATATTTCCGTACTTTTGTCATAACTAATTAAGCATGTTTATTTTCAGCCTTTTGTTCAAAATCTAAACGTCTCAAATTTTGTACAGCCTTCATATATGAATAAATCAGTACAATACATGACCCACCCCAGGCTAATGGATTTGCAAAACAAGCTCCTGCATACCCAAAAGCACCAGCTAAAAAGATAGCTGCAAATGATCTCATCAGTAATTCTACAACTCCAGCAACTGTTGGTACGATGCTTTGTCCCAGTCCCTGTAACGTGTATCTAATGACAAACAGTACTGACAAAAGTAAGTAAAATGACCCATTAATATTAAAATAAACCTGCGATAATGCAACAACTTTTGGTGCATTATTTCCAACAAACAGTGTAACTAATTGTTGTCCAAATAAAATAACTAAAAGACTTGCAACGATACTGAATGTTCCAGACATTAATAGACACTTTTTTACACCATCTAAAACACGACCATATTTTTTTGCGCCATAATTTTGGGCAGTAAAAGTTGCCATCCCAATTCCAAATGACATCATTGGTTGTGTTGATAATTGATCAATCTTAGACGCTGCCGTGGTACTGGCAACTGCTGTCGTTCCTAAACCGTTTAAAGCTGACTGTAGCATAATTGCACCAATCGCAATTATTGAAGCTTGAAAGGCCATTGGTAGAGCCACATAAAGGTGTTGGTTAACATCTTTCATCGTGATTTCTCTAAAATGGTGTCGACCAATATGTAAGACGGGAATTTTTCGATAAATGTAAATTAAACAGAATACAACGGAACATGATTGCGCAATAATAGTTGCAATACCAGCGCCAGCAACTCCCCAATGAAATACCAAAATAAATAATAATTCTAAACCAACATTAATAATGCTGGCAAAAATTAAAAAGTATAATGGCGTGCGACTATCCCCTAGCGCCCTAATAATATTAGATAAAATATTAAATGCCATTGAAGCAAATATTCCACCAAAAATGATACTAATAAAAGTTTGTGCATCATCAAATATTTCTGGTGGTGTCTTCATAAGTGTTAAAATATCTTTTACAAAAAACAAACTAACCGCTGTTAAAATTACCGTTGCAATTAGACTAATCAAAAGTCCCACTGCAAAGCTTTTTCTAACACCACGATAATCTTTTGCCCCAAATCGTTGTGCCGTAATAATAGATAAACCTGCAGTTAACCCTTGTGCAAATCCAATAATCAAAAATTGAATACTCCCGGTCGAACCAACTGCAGCTAGTGCATCCACGCCTAAAGTTTGTCCAACAATCAACGTATCAGAAATACTATATAATTGTTGAAATAAATTACCAACCAATAATGGTATAGTAAACATAAAAATTAATTTTGCTGGATTACCCGATGTTAACGATCGCAAATAAGACCCTTCTTTTCTTTATATTTATTTAATTCCTTTTTCATTCAATAATAAAATAAATGCTTTTTTAAAGTTAGCCCTATCCTGGTTTGAAAAGGCGCTTGGACCCTTCGTACGTTGACCTGATTTCCTTGCCATTGCACTTAAATATCTTGAATCCAACATACTATCGATATTGGTATCTGTATATTCAAATCCTTTATGATGCATCACAATCACACCTTTTGGTAATAAAAGAGAAGCTAGTCCGTAATCTTGTGTAATCACAACATCTGATTTTTCAGCTAACTTTACAATTCTATAATCTGCCGCATCTGGACCTTGATCAACATAGCTAACCGAAACATTTTCAGGATACTTTTTAGTTGAGAAATGTGGCGTACTTGTAATTAGCAACACACTGATATTCCGTAGTTCGGCTTCAGCTATAACTTCATTTTTCACAGGAGACGCATCCCCATCAATAATAATTTTCAAATTAACCACTCTCATTCCTAGTAAAAAAACTTCCAAGGAATAACCTCTTGAAAGTTTTATTTAGCTTCTGGTTTTAATAATGCATTAATTGCTGGAATTTGACCTAAGCTATCTATCGCATTACTTGGCATAACAACTGTATTTGCGTCACTCTTGGCCAATTCTTTAAAAGCCTCAATATTTTGGCTAACAAAATAACCATTACCAACTTTATTTAATGATAAATTAACTGCATCTATTCGGTATGCTTCAGCATCGGCCGTCTTTTTAACTGCTTCAGCCTTTGCTTGGGCTGAATTAACCCATGCATCATTATCAGCTTTATTTTTTAGTGCAACTGATTTACTGTAACCTTCTGCTTCAGCAACAGTAGCATCACGATTTCTAGCGGCTTTCAATAACTTATTCATTGAATCTTGAATTTCAACTGAAGGTTTTACTGTATCAATATTAATTCGATCAACATTTAATCCATAACCAGCTGTCACATTAGAAATTTCGCCAAACAAACCGCGATTAATTTCTTGCGTTCCATTCAAAACTTCATCTAACATTTTATTACCAATGATGCCACGCAAAGAGGCACGTGTATCTTGAATCATACTACGAACAGAGTCTTCATTTTTAAACACAAAATCTTGGATGTCAGTAACGTGATACTTCAATGAAATTTTAACTTCAATTTCAGCATTATCTTTTGTAATCACAACTTGTTTATCAAGATCTAAAGGTTGTTGTGCCGTACTAACACGAATTACTGAAGAAATAAATGGTTTAATAAAATGTAAGCCTGGAGCTAATGTTGTTTCATATTTTCCTAAAGTTATAACAACACCTTGATGCGGTTGTCTAATAATTCGGATAGTTGCTGGTAAAATCATGACCAATAATATAACAATAATAATAACGACTAAAAGTCCCAACATAATAATTTAACCACCTTTATATTTTTTTAACGTCTAACCCTTCAACATGTGTTTTAATGATTCGAACAACATCTCCACTTACTAATGTTTCATCACTAAAATAATGATAGTAGATACCAAAAAACTCGACCGTGCCATGAATATTTTTACTGTCAATTGTAAATTCCCGGTTAAGCAACCGCTCGTCAATAATTGATTTTCTATCCATATGAAAGCACCTCCATTTGTCATCTTTAAACGTATCTCATTTACGTCATAAAATCAATCAATTTCATTATCAAAAGTAAAATCATTTCGATCTAAAATAGTCACTTTTTCAATATGCTTTTCAATCTGTTTACTTTCAGGCGGTAATTGTAAATAATCACCATATAAACGGCTTAAAATTGCATCATATGCCCTTAAAATAGTTACCGTAAGGTTCTCAAAAGGAACTTGAATCACGGCTGCTAATTCCTTTTCTGATAGTAATTCTTTTTCATATGAGTATTGTGAAGCTAAATTTTTATATTCTGAAATGGTGTCATCTTGATTATAGGTTCTTACTAGTTCGTCTCTTTTTTCTTTATACTCTTTGGTTTTACGACTTTGATCAGGTTGTAATTTTCTAATCTTTGCGTTAATTTCAGTATCCATTAAACGATAATTGCTCAATAAAAGAATTTTCGCGTTAAGATATCGATATTTTGATTGTTGAATAGATCGTTCGACATCACCTGTTGGGACTTTATCAAAAGGAAAAATATCTACAAAAACACCTTTTCTAGCGTCATTAATATTTCTTTTCTCTTCAACATGAATAGATTCATCAAGTAGTTTTGCATATCCAAATGCATAGTTTGGATCACTTTGATCAGTTTGTAGAAAATAATAAGGCTGGCTAATCTCTTGGGGAGCGATTTGTAAGAATCGATCGTAGTCATCCCTTACCATTCCAATATCGACATCATCATCCCATGGAATAAACCCTTGATGTCTGACCGCACCTAATAAACTGCCACCAATCATAAAATACTTTATATTATTTTTTTGACAAATTTCAACGACTTCCCGGATTAAATCTAATTCTACCTTGTGTAATTCTTCAATTTTCATTTTTACCACCTTAAATCGTCTTATTCTTTCTTCAATTGTACCAAATTTAACTCTGAATACGAAAATTATTTAATTTTTATTAAGCTAATCCTTTTTCATTACTTTATTTCTTTGGCTCATGATATGCTTTAATTATTAAATAAAAGGGGTGCCTAAATGCAAGAAACCATAATTGACTTAATCGGCCAACATGGCTATCTAGGTGTTGCGTTACTGATCACCATTGAAAACATTTTCCCACCAATTCCTTCTGAAATCATTTTAACATTTGCAGGTTTTATGACGCTCTCAAGTTCTCTTACACCAATTGGTTTAATTATTTCTGCCACTATTGGGGCGACTATCGGGGCTTTAATCTTATATTCGATCGGTCGCTTTTTAAGTACAGAACGTTTAAATCAATTTTTCGCCAGTAAGTATGGTTCTTGGCTTGGTCTAAAACCTATCCATATTGAAAAAGCGACTGAATTTTTTGTAAAATATGAAAATCGTGCTATTTTCATAGGCCGTTTTGTTCCCATTGTTCGAAGTTTAATTTCTATTCCCGCTGGAATTACGAAATGTAAATTACGTTTTTTTATTCCATTAACCTTTTTTGGAACATTAATTTGGAATACTGTCCTCATTTATCTTGGGGCATTTGCTGGGAATGCTTGGGCGGAAGTTGCAGCAACAGTTGATATTTTTGCTACAGTAGTTGGTATCATCTTATTAATCGTTTCGTTCTTCGGAATCTACAAACTAATTAATTTAAATAGGAACAAAAAAAACGATTAAATTCAATTATGAATTTAATCGTTTTTTACTACTTTTATTTCTCAAAAAGTAGGATTAATCTTCCGCAACATCGATAGCTTCTAATAGAATATTCAGTTCAGAACATTCTCTTTCAAGCGATTTTTCCTCTTGGAAAAAGCTATCTCGAATTGATGATTGTTGTCTGTTTCCAATGTTACTTCTAAGATCAGCAAGTTTTTGCATCGCTGCTTGATACTCACTCATAATATCAAGTTTACACCTACTCATTAAGTTACGCCTCCGAATGATGACAACAACTTGTTGTCAGTAATAATAATTTATAATGTCTAATTTAACACTTTTTTAATAACTTGTTAACCCTTTAAATATTACCGTTATGTTACAAAATAAAAAAGACATCACAATGTGATATCCCTCTTATTTTAAGCTACTATTTTAAATGGTTATTTTTACATTAATGATTGAACATCGCGTGCAATAACTAATTCTTCATCAGTAGGTATCGCAAAAATCTTAACGGCAGACTCTGGCGTGCTAAGCATAACCTGTTCACCCATTTTTTCGTTATTTTCAGCATCAAAGCCAACACCTAAATATGCTAAATGTTCAATAACGCGACGACGTACAATCCGATCATTCTCACCAAGACCAGCAGTGAAAATAATACCATCAACCCCTTGCATTTCTGCAATGTATTGACCAATATATTTAATAATATTTTGAACATAGATTTTAACAGCTAAATCAGCACGAGGATTTTTTCCTAATTGAGCTTTAACATCACGCATATCAGGAGAAATCCCTGAAATACCAACTAGCCCAGATTCACGATTCAAAATATTAATCATTTCATCTATATCAGTAATTTTTAATTGTCTCATCATGTAAGCAACTAACGATACATCTACATCACCTGAACGTGTTGCCATGGTAATTCCAGCAAGTGGTGTAAAGCCCATTGATGTATCAATTGATTTACCACCAACTGTAGCTGTAATTGATGCTCCTGCACCTAAATGTAATGTAATTAATTTTAACTCTTTAGGGTCTTTATCAATTAGTTTTTCGGCTTCTGAGACGACATAACGAACGCTTGTCCCATGAGCACCATAACGTCTTGCGGCATATTTTTCATACCATTCATAAGGTACACTGTACATGTAACTTTCTTCTGGCATCGTCTGATGGAAGGCTGTATCAAATACAGCGACACTTACTGCATCTGGTAAGATTTCTTCAAATGCCTGGATACCTAAAAGATTAGCTGGATTATGTAATGGTGCTAATTCAGATAATTCATTAATTTTTGCAATTGTATCGGCATTTACTAATGTTGATTTTTTGAAATATTCACCACCAGCAACAACGCGATGTCCAACACCGGAAATTTCATTAAAATCAGCAATAATATCCAATTGAAGCAATAATTTAAGTAATAACTGTACACCTACTGAATGATTGTCGATATCTAATACATCTTCATATTTTTTTCCGTTACCATATTTAATCGTTAAAATTGAGTCTTTAAGTCCAATTCTTTCAATCAATCCTTTAGCAATAACAGTTTCCTCTGGCATGCTAAATAATTGGAATTTTAAACTTGAACTACCTGCGTTAATTGCAATAATTTTTGTCATATTCTTCCTCCAATAATGATTTCATTTGGTATTAATTTAATCCTTAAAAAACAATTATTTTTTTAAGTAGTATATTAAACTAATATACTACTTATAGAAAACGCATACAACACTTTCAAGCAAAAAATGGTACACAGAATTTTATTTTCTGTCTACCATTATTTTTTGCCCGAATTCTTTCATTAAACTAAGCAGTAGAACTGCCTTATCTTCACCTAAAACATTTACCCAAGTATCAAACCGTTTCTTAATTGACTCAGTCACAACTCGTTCTACTTTTGCACCCTGATCAGACAAGCGTAGGTTTATTCTTCTTCTATCAACTGTGTCTTGTTCTTGATAGATGTATCTTAATTGTTTTAGTACGTTTAATTGGCGTGCAATTGCACTCCTTGAAACATTTCTTTTTTTAGCGATATCAACCATGCTTATATCTTCAGTGCTATGGATATCTTTTAAAATCAAGAATTGTTCAAAAGATAAATTAAACTCACTAGTAGGTTGTGAAATGAATCCTTCCACATTCTTAAAAGTTCCTAAATACATACTAATATAGTCATCCATTAACTTAGTTGTTGTCATTGCTAATTCTCCTCTGCATGTTCTACCTACAGTTAAATTTAGCATAAAACGCGGTTAATTACTATATCTAATCAACTGTATCTCTATTTTTCTTTTTCAGTTGATACCGTTAATTGTTTACGATTTACAAACGTCCAAACCACACCCAGTACTACGGCTGTAACAAGTAATGCAAGCACTGAACCAATCATACCAGAACCTTGGCTATTAATTGCATATGTGAAGCCATTTAATACATGTGTAACAGGTAAGAACTCTGCAAATACTTGATAAGCATTTGATAACATCGTATTTGGAATAACTTGTCCTGTAATCACTAATTGTACGAGTAGTAATGCTAAAGATAAGAGAATACCCATTGTTCCAAGGAGTTCGTCAATTACCACACATAAAAGAGTAAAGATTATTCCCGATAAGAACGTAAAGATTACGAAACTAATTGGATGTTCAATTGTTACACTAAAGAATAATGTTAATAAGAGAACTCCTGCTGTTTGAATAACAGAAATAAATAACATTAGGAAAAGGTTCTGTAACCAGTTTTGTGATAATTCATTCTTCTTACGGTATCTGAATAAAATTAATTGAGTTACAATTGCACCGACAAATAATGATAAAACAATCACTAATGGGGCAAATGTATTTTTCAAAGTTTTAGCGAGATTGTCACTTTCAGTTTCTGTTTTAACAGGTTCAACGAATTGAGCCACATTTTTTGGAGATGAATTGATATTACCAACCTGTGATGCTCCTGCTGCTAATTTAGTATTTAATAATGTTACACCATCATTAGCTGTATCCAATCCTGATGTTACTTGTTTAGACCCATCAGCTAATTTTTGTGAGCCATCAACTAATTGAGGACTAGCAGCTGCCAATTGTGTATCACCATCTGTTAATTGTGTACTTGCCGCTTTTAATTTCGAACTTCCATCTGTCAATTGTGTACTAGCAGTTGTCAATTGTGTACCACCACTAACAAGCTTATCAGATCCTGCTTTCAATTGTGTACCACCTGAAACTAACGTTTGTGTTCCTGCCTCAAGTTGTCCACCTGCTGTAACAAGTTTTTGCGATCCTGCTCTTAAAGCAGTAACACCTGTTATTAAAGTTGGTACATTACTATTTAATTGATTAATACCATCAGTTACTTGTCCTGTTCCTGCTGTATATCCTAAGATACCAGCTGACAATTTGTTAATACTACCTGTCATGATTGAATTCTTAATTGTTGCATTAATTGTTTTTTCACTTGTAACATCAACACCAGCACCATTAACACTAGCATTTAATTTACCAGCAACTTGTGCATTAGCATTTGATGCTATCACTAATGAATCAATTTGATCACTCAAGTCTTTTGTATCACCTAAAAGACCAATCATTGAATCGCTCGTCAAGGTATCAGTATTACTCAATAATGCAGTTGCTTGTGTCGAAATTTTAGCAAATTTTTCCAACATGGCTTTAAGATCTACATCACCCATTGTTGATTTAAATTCAGCCATTAAGCCACCTACATCACTCATCACTGCCTCTAACATCGCTTTTGTATCTGTTAAATTTTTACTTACCCCAGTTATATTTGTACCAACAGTTGTTATTGCTGTATCTGTTTTTGTGATTTGTTGTAAAACAGTGTCTTTTTCTTTTTGGCTCATTGTTGTTGAGTCATTAATCATCGTACGAACCTTCTTGTTAGAAGTCGATGCCTGACCTTTAGCTAATGTCAAACTAAACATCTTTTGTGTTGTATCTGAATTAATTGCATTCATTTGAGTTTGAACAGTTGTTAATTTATCCCCTGCCGCCATCAATTTTGTTACTAATCCAGGTAATGCTTGTAATGTTTCAATTGATCCTGAAATTTCTTCAAGTTCAGCTTTTAATTCTTTTGATCCTTGCTTTGTATCTTTAATTTGTTGAATTATTTCAGGAATATGATTAATAATTTCGCTACGAGATTTTAATCTTGTTTGAATTTGAGTTACACCAGTTTTAATACCAGTTGAATATGCTGTTAAACCTGCTACCGCCATCGGTAACGATTGGCTACCTGACATACTTGCAGCTAATGTTTTCGCACCATTATTTAAATCATTCGAGTTCGAATTTAATGTAGTTGCACCAGTTGCTAACGTGCCTACACCAGCTGCTAATGTAGATCCGCCAGTTTGCAACGTAGAAAGTCCCGCATCTAATGTTTTATTCCCATCAACATATTGAGTCACACCATTTGATAAGGTTGGTGCACTAGCAACAAGTGTATTAATTCCTGAGGCTAATTGATTATTACCATTCACCAGTGTACCTACACCAGTTGTATAGGTATTTACACCATCAGCTAAAGTATCAACCCCAGTTGTATAAGTATTTAATCCTGTTTTTAATGTCTGATTACCTTTATCAAAGGTCACCATACTTGTTGCCAATGTATTTAAATTTCTAGTAACTTCTTTACTACCATTTTTTAATTTAACGGTTCCTTTATTTAACGTTTTTACACCAGTTGAGGCTTCTTTAACACCTGAACCTAATTGTTTAACGGAACCAAGTAATGCAGAATCATACGCTTTTTGGATATTAGTTAAAACTTGTGATTTCAATTGTTCTGCAACCTGTTTTGTAATCAATTGCGAAACATAGTTATTTGTATCTGATTGTTTTGTTTTTAACAAACTCACTTTTGGCGTTTCATCAAGTGCAGTTGTTGCGTTTTTTGAAAAATTACTTGGCAATGTAACTGACATTGTATAATCGCCTGAATCTAAATGTTTTTTCGCAGTTTCTGCGCTAACAAACTCCCATTTGGCTTGTTTATTGGTTTTAAGAATTTTAGTAACTTCCTTACCAACGTCAATTGATTTTCCATTAAATGATGCTTCTTCATCGTTATTTATAATAGCTACTTTTAAATTTCCTGTGTCCATTTGTTGCTTACTTGAAACTAACTTATAGGTTCCATATGCAATTAAACTTGGAATTAAACATGCAATTGCGATATACGCAACTGACCTCTTATTCTTTGACATAAATTCTTTGAACAAAATTATCCACCCTCTCTTTTTAGTTAATGGCATTAACGATTATTCGTTCCGTTAACCTCATTAACGATATTATGACTATATGTGTTTTTGATTCTTTTGTCAAATAATTTTCTAAAAAAATATCCCCACTGTCATCTAATCAACAGTGGAGATATCATTAAAATTCAATTTTTGATTAAATAGTAATACATGAATTGACCAGGAGCAATTAGGATTAACCCTGCAAATTGCATGACATAAATTAATAAGCGCGTTAAATTTTCAGTTGATACTTTACGTGTATTCATTTCTTGTCTAGAGTGTGGTTCCTCTACCTCGTCAATTTTAACTTTTTGCACTAATTTTTTATTTAATCCATTTAACTCGAGATTATATGGATAAAAAGTTAAAAAATTCAAAATTAAATAATAATTAATTAATAACCGCCAATTAGATGGACCTATCAAATTTCCAATTGCTAAAAGAATAATTAAAGACGCTAATCCCTTTAACAAGGAAATTGAATAATATTTAAATCGTTTCACAATAACCCTCCAGGAATTTCGCTTAATTTTAGAATATCATAGTTACTTAAAAACATTGATGCTCAGTAAGAATCTTTACTATTTATTAACCATTAATTTAAAAAATCTGTTTTACCATGCTAAACTACTTTTTATAAAGTTAGTCATCTGGATGGCACCACTACACATACGAAATTCTCTCTAAGATCAGCTAACATGTCACAACATTTATTCATTTAAAAAAAATAAGCCTTTCCCAAATATTAAGTTCCTCAAAAATTAGGTTACTTATACCTAACTTTTGTGAATTCTTTAATTTAAGATATAGACTTTTAATGCAACATTAATTATCTAATAATAACAGCTTATTGACTCTTATTCTTGAACGATTCACAGCAATCATTGTTACAACATAAAGTGTTACAAAATAACTCGTTTCTATTGTTGTTCCAATAAAAGCGCAAACGAGAGCTAAAAAGAACATTCCATTGCCAAGGACTTGCCATTTTCGTTTCTCAATTGCGTAGTCTGCTAATATTTTAGTCTCTTCAGGACCTAGTGAGTCCACAGTTCTAACATTAGCTTGACGCACTTTAGTTAATTGTAGAGACAACTTAACATTATAAATAATCAAAATTGCCATAACTAAATATAAACCTATTTCCACCAGTACCCCTTCTCTCTTTTAATCTAATATGACTATTTTTTAATTCATTTTTACTTTATACTGAGTTAGTCCTATAAATAATAAAAGAGTTGCTAAATTACGCAACCCTCTTTATTATTTAACAACTAAGACATCACAAGGTGCTAAACGAGTAACGTAATTTGTAACTGCACCCATTAACATTCTTTCCACTGCCTTCAAGCCAGATTGACCCATGATAATTAAATCTGAATGATGATCTTCAATAAAATCTTTGGCAATTACTGTTTTAGGACTACCAAAACGAATATGAATATCAACATCTGTAAACCCATTTTTTACAATATCTTCTTTTAATTCATTCATATATGCTTCTGTATCTTCAAAAGTCTGATAGACGATTGAACCGCCCCCATCCATCATTCCTGAAAAACTTACAGAAAATTGACGCGTATCAATTACGTTTAAAATATCTAAATGTGCATGGTTTGCTTTAGCACTTTCTACTGCACGCTTTAATGCTTTTTCAGCTGAATCTGATCCATCAACTGGGACTAAAATATTTTTATATTCTTGTTCCATATTTGCCACCCCATATCTTTTATTTGTAGTTACAGTATATCATTAAAATTGTATTAGATGTTAGCGTTTTACCTACAAAATTTGAAATAAAGAAGGTTTTCAGTATGTTATTAAAAAGGATTTCTATTTTTAGTGCCCCCTACGTGGTTCGAGAGTTAACCGAAAAAGATCTAACTCAAATGTTAGAATTAGAAAAAAGTCAATCTACTTACCTAAAACTCCAAGGTAAACAAGATTTAGCCATTGAAGAAATAAAATCTGATTTAACTTCGATCCCGTTGTCAGTTAAAAGTGATCAAAAATGGACACTGGGCTTCTTCAAAGCAGATAAATTAGTAGCTATGATTGATTTTTTAACAGATTATCCTGAAGTTCAATCCGTTTGGATTGGTCTATTATTAGTTTCGAAAAACGAAGAACAACAAGGTATCGCGACACATTTATTAAAAGCCCTGCTTAAATCTTTTAAATCTGAACAGTTTACCAATGTACAAACGCTGAAATACGAACAAGAAGAAGTAAATCAAAAATTATTGGAAAAATTTAATTTCACTGATAAACAATCGCTAATCTTAAAAAGCCCTGATGGAGTCGACATCCCTGCAATACTTTCAAAATTAGATTTATAAAGCAAAATTATTATCTAATTCTCTTAATAACATTTTTATCTTTTTTCATTTCCTATGATTTTAGTCATCTAGGTGTTATGATTAATATAGTAAGAAACTGGAGGAAGAAAACATATGAGCAAAAATTTATTAGCAGATCTTGAGAAAAACTTCATCACAAGCGATGAAACTTCTAAAACATTTAAGGTTCCAAGCAAAAAGGAAGATCTAACAATAAAGATTGACAATGATATTTTTGAAAAAGTTTCTAAAGATGACGAAAAATTAGAACGTTTAATCAAAAATTTACTTAAATTCAGTTCAAAGAGTAAGGCTAAAGAATTAATTTCAATTAATAAACGTAACTACCGTATCTTCATGTAACCTACAAAACTAGCCTAGTTGAGACTAACTCTTGAGGCTAGTTTTTTTAATCCTTGTCAATCTAGCATTTTTATCTTAAACTATTACTCAAGGAGTGATTTATATGTTCTTAACAACCGGAGATGTTAACCGTTCTTATGCTATTAAAGGCATCGTTAATGCGACAGCCAAGATTGTACTAGAAGCCGATGAAATTGATCGTGTAGATGATTTTGATACCTTATATGATCGTGTCCAAGCAGAACTAGCAGAACGCGCAATTAATAAAGGTGGCGACGGGATTATTAACGTTCATTTCGAACCACAAACTGTTCGTGTAACGATTGCCCCAAGATTCTTAGTTTTACATGGCTACGGTACTGTTATTGAGTTTTCAAAGTAATTTATTTTGCGCTTGTGGCGGAACTGGCAGACGCGCAGCGTTCAGATCGCTGTTTGGGTTTCCAAGTGCAGGTTCGATTCCTGTCAGGCGCATTGTTATCATTGATATACCATCGTTTAACCAACTTTTATGTGGTTTTTGTGTGGTTAACATCTAATTTACCGTATATATTGATCCAATTCGTATTTATTTACGAGTTGGATTTTTTAATTAATAAAATGAATATGTTTCATATACTATTTAAAAAGGAGAAAAAATACTATGACTTATTTACAATCTTTCGTTGCGACTTTACCAGCCATTTTTGCTGCCTCCGCCGCAATATTTAGTGCTATTTCTTTCTCACAACAGCAATAAAATAAGTAAGCGTCAAGAACAATATGAAAGGCAAAAAAATATTATTCAAATATCATCGCGTATTACGGCATCTGCTAGTTCTTACTCTACTGAAACAGGGATACCTCAGGTAACCATTACAAACTATTCAAATTATGTTATTCATGATGTTATCATCATTCCTACTATGAATGAAAGTTCTGTCGTGTTACCTGATTTTAAGCAGTTTTTTAAAAACCACAATGATTTTGGTACCCCTAGGATTCTCGCCTTAGCAAGTGAACCAATAACGATGAGCTATCCGTTACCTGATATGGGCATGTCTAGGCACTGTGTATATTGTATCGTCTATACAGACCCGTTCGGTAATTATATATATACAGACAGGAAAGACCTACCTCATACAGACCCTGATATTTATACCAAGCTAATAAAATATGGTAGATCAATACCTGATTTAATACACTCTGTTTAACAAAAAAGCAAACTCCTTAATTATTAAAGAGTTTGCTTTTTAAATTATCTAATCAAATAAAAAATTGTAGAAATGTTCTTCTACAATTTTTTCTCACGTTAATTTATTTTTTTAATCTTTTATATATAAATAAATAGCCTAGTTCATAGATGATAAAAGCACTCACAATATAAATCTCATTCAAGCCAGTACTTTTTCTATAAGGTATGGCTACAACCATTACTATTAATATTATTACGTACGTAACAAGAATAAAATAATCTAAATGATGTCGTTCTAACCATTGGCGTGAAGGAAAGAAAACTGTTATTAATATCGCGATAATTGCCCAAAAAATAGGTTGTATTTGCATTAGTTCATCTCCTTACAGGTAAATAAAAACAATCGTATGTGCTGTCCAATAAGCAACTGTATCATTAAAATGTAAATGTTTAACTAATGCTTTTCTCATTCCAGTTTCTATCTTTCCTTCAAAAATATATTAAATAACGTTGATACACATTCATATCTACGCTTTATTTATGTAGTTGTTTAATGTCTAAGTTTTAAGACTAACTTATCGTAGTAATTATACTACATACTCAGTATAGACACTAAACTATTCAGTTTGTTGTCTACCTACTTTAGATAAAAAACAAGGGGATCAGAAATATATCTGAATACCTTGTTTTTTATCATACATTTATTCTTTATCTTTTAATTTTTTTTCTAAATTCAAAACTTTAACAATTGTTATGTTTAGTAATTCTTCCCTAATTTTAGTTATTTCATACGATAATTCAAGCAATTTATTTTTAATATTTAAAAAATATACAAATTGTACGATAAAGATTAAAAATAATACAAATAAAATAATAAATAAATTAGGCTCGCTCATTATTTATCTCCTCTAAATTCTTTTAATCTATCTTTTTCTTTCTCAATCTTTTTATTACCATTATTTATTGACTTTTTTATCCTTACTATAGAAAGAGTAAGATATAAATTCATCATAAACACAAATAATAACACCGTTAGCATTGCTGGAATTGCCATCTATATTATCTCCTATATTCTTTATTCTTGTGGCAATGTATCAACCAAAAGTCCAAAAGCAGCAACTGCTGGAGCTGCTACTAATAATTCTGGTATAGAAGCAACAAACGCTACAGCCATGATAACCGCTGACCAATAACAATCCATGCTCCGACAATTTCCAATCCACTAACTATATCATAAACATAATTATACGAAACTTCGGGATATATGGGACTAACCACTGGTTGCTTATAATAAATTTCAATCGTATCTGATATTTTATTACTTTCATCACCCTCTGTATATGATTCATTATACGTTATCTTCATACCAATTTGCCAAGGTTCTTCTGCCCTTGTTGCAACTCCCATTATTAACATCCCGTTTTGGAGATTACCCGCAATACGATTAACTATTCCCATGGTATCTAAATAATTAATAACACCATATTTAATCTTCATTATATCAGCTATATCATTTTGAAAAGAACTCTCCATTTACCATTGTGAATGGTAAATGGAGAAGATGAATTTCCTGTCTCTACACTCCAACTATCTTTAACTGTAAGCCATGCATCTATCCCTGGAAGAACCGTAGGACCATATGTTTTTCCCATTTCAAATGTTATATCTTTAAAAGAATTTAACATTTGCACTGATTTAATAAATCGATGTGTCACCTTATTTACAGATATATCCTCCGATACATCAAAATTCTTACAGCCTAAATCCTTACCTGATGAAGAGACTTGATCAATATCAACTCCACCATGCGTATATTCAGTAAATTGATCAAAGTCCCAACCCTCAGGCATTGGGAACCCTAAGTTTCCACTCCATCCCGTTGACATATTTGAAACATAGAAATTATTTATTTTGTTTCTTTTAGCGTGTAAACATATGTTTCTCGTTCCATAAATACCATCGCTAGGTAGAATACCAAAATAAGCTGTATAATTTTTATTTAAATTTCGTTGCATTGAACGAATATTTTAATCGCCACCCTCGAGTATCTCTTTTTGATTTGTTTTCATCCTCTATTTATTAATTTTCTTTATAATCAACTCTTTGAAATTAGCAGAACTGATATTAACATATAGGTAACATAAGGTTCTTTTTTTCAAATTAAAATCAATCTTTATGATAAACATTTGTAAATATTGAAATAATTATTAGTAGTATTCCAAATATAATCGTTATAAGTATAGCTTGCAAAAAATCAGAACTAATTCCTAGTGACGAGAACAAAATAGAGTTATTTCCTATCCTGATATTTTTAATACTTTCATAGCGTGCAATAGCTGCGATTTGATAACCAGGCCACAATTTTAAAGTATGCTGCATAAAAGCTGGAAGATCCCCATAAACAATATAAGTTCCTGAAAGAAAACCGGACATAGTACCAACAATTGCTGACAATGATGAAAAACTAGACGTAGTATTTAAAAAATCTGTCACCAATGAAAACAGTAAACTTGAAAATACAATTAGTAAAACATTAAATAGAAATACTACAAAAAATGTTACATTATAAGCATTATAATGATAAGTTAGAGATAGATACGCATAACATATTAATGAGAAAATAAATGTCGACACAATACCTTCCATGACTGACGTCAAAGTATACAATTGATTAATTGTACTACTTTTTATTTGACTGTTAACAATAAAATCATCTAATCTCTTATTCTTTTTATCTTCCAGTTTTTGACCAAATGCGATTAGTGTACTAGTCATTGAGACAATAGAAATCAACCCAGAAATCATCCATGTATCAATAAACTGTTCACTATGATTAATTCCAGCCAAAGAATCGACTAAATTAGAGCGAAGAAAAAATATATAAATTACAAGACTTATAACCATACCTAAAAATGAAAAAAAGATACCAACTTTATCTTTTATGAAAATTAGAATGTTTCTTTGAATAAACTGTTTATTCATCCTTAAATTCCTTCCTCCATATTTTTAAATAAGTCAGTATAGGTTGCCTTTCTTATTTCAAAGTTTTCATTTATCAAATGATTATCTTCAATAAATCTCACTGCTTCTGCAGACGTATTAAAATACCTATCATCTTCAGTTTTATTCAAAATTAATTTAACTTTTGAAATTTTATTCATAAATGTAACCATTTCTCCAAAATATTTAACAGTTCCATTTGATACGAAAATAATTTTATTGGCATTTTCTAATTCGCTTAATAGATGAGTAGTAAATAACACACCACAATTATTCTCTTTTAAATACTCATCAAGATCATTCCAAATTAATTGACGTATATCAACATCAATTCCAGCTGACATTTCATCTAATAGTAAGCAATTCGGCTCTACAGCAATCGCTCTTAAATAATTAACAATACGTTTCTGCCCACCAGATAAGCTAGAATACTTTAAGGACTCATTGATGTTCAAGTTTTTCATTTTTTCCTGAATACTTTTTATTTTTTCTTTATTTTTAATTCTGAAACGTAAGTTTTGAATAACGGTCAAATCATCATCAAGAACATTGTTTTGAAAAACAGTCGCTAATTTAACATTAGTTTTAATTATTTTCCCCGTTGATGGCATTAATAACTCCATCATAATATTCAGAATGGTTGTTTTTCCTGATCCATTTAAACCAACGAGAGCAATTTTATCTCCTTGATTGAGATAAAAAGAAACGTCTTTTAGAATACTTCCTCTTGATACATTATCTACTACTAACTTCATTTGACCACCTCATAAAAGTGACTATTTTTCATTCTATCCACGAACAAATTGAATATAATCTGATACATAGTAAACTAAAAACAAACTTTGAACCAGAATTATTATAACACCATGTTAATCGCTTACATAATATTTTGAAGTTTTAATTCAAATATTGTGACGAAGACTGAAAATACGCTTCTACTGATACCATACTGTTTACTAACTTACGTCTTCAATTTAGTTCCCATTAACTATGTTTAAACGGTTTAAATTTTGTATTAAAGTGGAAATTTAATCATAAAAATACCCCTAACGTTTTTCAACATTAGGGGTATAGGTTACATTATTTTTTACAAATGATTACATATTAACGATACTTTAAAGATGATAAATCTTTTAAAAAAAGCCATCCTAAATGTATATTAGTATCATACAAGTATATAAAATTAATTATTTACTTGATCAATTCGTATATTCCTTCAGCATATATGGCAGCAGCTTTCAGCACGTCATCTAAAGGAATAAATTCATTGGCCTGATGCATTGTATCAGGTACACCTGGGAACATTGCACCAAAAGCAACACCACGTTTTAGGAGACGACCATACGTCCCACCACCAACGACTAAACCTTCAGCTTTTTCGCCAGTTTGTTTCGTATAAACACCTAATAATGTTTTAACCAAAGGATCTTCTGGTGAAACGTAATGAGGTCCTTGTAACCTACCTGCTTCAATTACAACATTCATTTCATTTGTTACATTTTCAAGACCACGTTTAATATCTACTTCCGTCATACCTTTAGGGAAGCGGAAATTCAAGGCAATTTGTCCACCTTTATCAGCTTTAAATGTGAAAATTCCAGAATTCATCGTTAAATCGCCCATGATATCATCAGTGAAGGCAATACTAAAGTTGTTCATACGTGAATCTCTGTGTAAGTAATCAGCAGCCAAACGAAGATAGTTAGCAGCATCCCCACCAAAATTAAATTGGTTCAAGAATAATGCCAAGAAAGTTCCGGCATTTTCTCCATTTTTAGGTTCTTGTGCATGGGCTGCTTTTCCTACCATCGAGATAGTCACAATATCATTATTGCGTTCCATTTTACCTGTAACAATATTAGCAGCAATAAAATCGTTAAATACTTCTTCCATCTCAGCGCCGTCTTCTGTTTTAATAACAGCTTTAGCATCGCGAGGAACCATATTTTCACGGAGGCCAGCATCAAATTCAAGCAATTGATCCTTATCTCCATTTGATCCTTTAAAGTTTAAGAAGTAAGTAATATTTCCCTTTTCACCATTAATGATTGGGAAAAATGCATCTGGTGAAAATCCAAAATCAGGTTCAGGCATATTTTCAAGGTAATGAGTCATTCCTCTCCAACCACTTTCTTCATCCGTTCCAATAATAAATCGAACTTTTTTAGAAACTGGTAATCCTAATTCTTGAATGATTTTTAAACCATAATATGCAGCCATTCCTGGTCCTTTATCATCTGAGGCACCGCGAGCATAAATTCGACCATCTTTCACGACTGGTGTGAATGGATCAGTATCCCAACCGTTACCAGCAGGCATAACGTCAACGTGAGCTAAAATACCTAACGTTTCATCCCCCTCACCAAATTCGATATGTCCGGCTAAACCATCAAGGTTTAATGTTTCAAAACCATCACGCGTTCCAATTTCTAAGAATTTATCTAACCCAGCTTTAGGTCCTGGACCTAAAGGTGCTTCAGTTGTTGCAATTGATTCATCACGAACACTTTCAATTTTTAACATTGCAAATAAATCTTCTAATAAGGCGTCTTGACGCTTTTCAACTTCTGCTTTCCAATCTATACTCATTTGAATTCCTCCTAAAATATTAGTAAGCCCATTTTATCACAAAATTTTAATAATCGGTATTTAAAAGCGTATTCAGTTAGATATATTGATAGACCTTACTACTCAATAAAGGAACATCAAAAACAAATAAAATAATAAAAAATTGCTGGCTAGTTACGCCAACAATTTTCTATTTGATTGATTCAATTTCTTCATCTGTTAAAGCACGATAGCGGCCTAACGATAGCGTTGGTTCTAACTCTAAAGTAGCCATTTTTTTACGTTCAAGTCTGATAACTTTCATACCGATAGCTCCAAACATTCGTTTGATTTGATGATACTTACCTTCAGTAATCGTAATTAAAACTTCTGAGATATTTGAATCACTATTATAAGATTCAACAATTAATTTTGCAGGTTTAGTTTGCATCCCATCTTTTAATAGCAATCCGGTTTCAAATTTAATCACATCGTCAGTAGTCACTTGCCCATCAACTTTAGCAAAGTACACTTTATCGATATGATGTTTTGGTGACAACATCTGATGACCTAATTGTCCATCATTTGTAATAAGCAATAGTCCAGTTGTATCCTTATCCAACCGTCCAACTGGAAATAAATCATCCCGATAATCGACGCTATTGAACAAATCCATCACTGTCTTTTGTTTCCTATCTTTAGTTGCCGTTAACACACCTGCTGGTTTATTTAAAAGATAATAATAATATTTTTGATAGTGAATTACATCACCATCTACCTGAATAACCGATTTTGATGGACTAACCTGAAGTTTAATGCTAGTGATTAACTCGCCATCAACAATCACTTTCTTCTGTTTAATAATTTTTCGAACATCACTTCTTGTACCAAATTGCGTTTCCGTCAAAAATTTATCAATTCTCATTTTAAATTAAACCTCACTTAATTCTCAATCTACGGCGTAATCCAGCAACCCGTTCGCCCAATATTTTGTCGGCTAATCTTGTTTTTAAACTGAAGTAAATATATATGTAGCCACCTAATCCAGCGGCAGCAATAATTGTGATAATTGCACTAATTCGGCTGTCTATTGGTAAAAATAGATAAGCAATTTTTACTACTATAAATGCGGTAAAAAATGTTATTAGTGCATAAAGCATCATTTTATTTAATCTTGTTTGTATTAATTTTACATTTAAATGGAACATTTTGTGTAATGAGCGAATCATTAGCCATGAACTTACGCCCATCCCGATCCCTGTAGCTGCTAATGGCCCAAAGGCACCTAACCAAGCTACTAATGGATATTGAACAATTAATTTAACTACCACTCCAACGACAAAATATATAATTGCTTTTTTATTTTGATAAACACCTTGTAAAATAGCAGAAACAACTGTGAATAATCCTAAGAAGATTGATTCATACGCTGAAAATTGTAAAACATAGATTCCAACTGGATCATACCCATAGAAAACAACATATAGTGGGTGAGCAACAGCTGCCATCCCTAAGGCACAAGGTAACATTACGAAAAAGAACAATTGTAAGGTGTCAGAAGTTTGTTCACTCAAAGCCTTTTTATCATTTCTTGTATATGCCTCAGATAATAACGGAATAGCTGTAATAGACATGGCAGACGCAATAGAAATAATAATCATAACTAATTTATTAGCATTAAAACTAAATAATGCCCACAGTTCATTTTGAATCGTTCGTGAGTAGTTTGTAACATGGCTCATAATACCAAAGAAGGTATACTGATCAATCAATCCAAAAATCGTAATGGCAGCGCCAATAATAATAAAAGGAATAGATTCCCTGATAACTTCTTTAATAATTTGTTTGGTAGAAATTGTTAACTTATTATCACTATTGGCAACTAATCGATCCAATTCTGGTTTTCGACGATAAAAATACCATACTAAAACTAGCATTCCGCCTAAGGCCCCAATAAAAGCCGCAAAAGTTGACTGCGTTACACCTGTAATATAACTACCATGACTAATTTTCATGATGATAAAAGTTGCGGCAAGCATATAAATAACTCGAGCAATTTGTTCAAAGAACTGTGAAATTGCTGACGGAGCCATTTCCTGATAGCCTTGAAAAAAGCCTCGTATTAAACTCATCATAGGAATAATCAATAATGCCCAAGATAAGGATCTAAAGACTGGAATCACATTCTTATCACCACTTGTAATGTATGGTGCGATAATCCATAATATTACTGCACAGACTACACCCATAATCGCCATTAAAGCCATCCCATATTTAAATAGGCGTCTTCCAATACCATATTCATTTTGTGCATTGTAATGCGCAACCTGCTTAGCTACGGCTGAAGGAACACCAGCAACAGCAATCATTAAGAAGAAACTGTAAACGTTATAACCCATACTATAAAGTGCATTAGCTTGTAATCTATCTGGTCCCAACCACATATTCCATGGAATAATATAAATTGCCCCTAAAACTCTTGAAAAAATACTACCAGCAGTCATCCAAGCTGATCCTTGCAACATCTTTTGTTTAGCGTCATTTTGTTCAGAAGCTGCTTGGCCCTCTACTTCGATATCTTCATCCATTACTTTTGTACCCTACTTTCTGATCATACTTAATCTTACCATTTTATAGCTTTTAAAATTCAGTTGCAATTTATTTTTTGAATTTTAACCAAAAATAAATAGGAACCACAAAATATCGATAATTTTGTAGTCCCCGTTTACTTAAATTAAAGCTTTAATTTGCGACAATATTAACTAACTTACCAGGGACAGCAATTACTTTTCGAATTGTTTTACCTTCAAGTTCTTCTTTAATTTTGTCATCATTTAAAGCCATTTTTTCTAATTCATCTTTAGTTGCATCTTTTGAAACCACGCTATGTTGACGCACTTTACCATTTACTTGTAAGACAATTTCAACTGTATTTTCAACAAGTTTACTTTCATCAAATATTGGCCATGCAGCATAACTAATTGATTCCTTATTTCCTAACAACGACCAAACTTCTTCAGCCATGTGTGGCGCTATTGGTGCAATCAATTGAATAAATCCTTCAACTTGTTCTTTAGCTAACGATTTAACTTTAAAAGCTTCATTAACAAAAATCATCAATTGTGAAATAGCTGTATTAAAATGAAGTGCTTCGTAATCTTCAGTTACTTTTTTTACTGTTTGATTATAAATCTTATCAAGTTCACCATCATTTTTATCAACAATAGCTGCGCTAATTTGATTATCTTCATCCATAATTAAACGCCAAATACGTTCAATAAATTTATGCGAACCATTTAACCCATCTTCGCTCCAAGCAATTGAGGCATCTAATGGACCCATAAACATTTCATAAAGGCGCAAAGTATCCGCACCAAAACGTTCAACGATATCATCTGGATTAACCACGTTACCTTTAGACTTAGACATTTTTTCATGATTATCGCCCAAAATCATCCCTTGATTAACTAACTTTTGGAACGGCTCTTTAGTAGGTACAACGCCAATATCGTACAAGAATTTATGCCAGAACCTTGCGTATAGCAAATGTAACACAGCATGTTCTGCACCCCCAACATAAACGTCAACAGGTAACCATTCTTCTAACTTTTTATGGTCAGCAATTTCATTAGGGTTATGTGGATCAATAAAACGAACAAAGTACCATGAACTACCAGCCCATTGTGGCATCGTATTCGTTTCACGTTTACCTTTACGCCCATTTTCGTCGACAACATTAATCCAGTCAGTTAAGTTGGCTAATGGACTCTCACCTGTTCCAGAGGGTTTAATATCCGTTGCTTCAGGTAATTCAAGTGGTAACTGATCTACAGGGACTGTTGTTGTTTCGCCATCTTCCCAGTGAATAATAGGAATTGGTTCACCCCAATATCGTTGTCTTGAAAATAACCAATCACGTAATTTATAATTTGTTTTCTTTTCACCAATGTTATTATCTTCCATCCAAGCAATAGCTTTTTCGATAGCATCAGCTTTCACTAAGCCATTTAAAAAACCAGAATTAATATATTTACCAGGTTCAGTATTTGCTTCATCAGTTATTTCAGGTCCTTCTATAACGGGTAAAATATCCAATCCATATTTAGTTGCAAATTCGAAATCTCTTTCATCATGTGCAGGTACTGCCATAACAGCACCAGTTCCATACGATGCTAGAACATAATCAGCAATCCAAATTGGTAATTTTTTACCATTTACAGGATTTATTGCGTAAGAACCAGTAAATACCCCAGTTTTATCTTTAGCTAAATCAGTTCTCTCTAAATCTGACTTAACTTCTATTTCTTTTTGATAAGCCTTAACAGCATCCTTTTGAGAATCAATAGTAATTTTATCAATTATATCTAATTCTGGTGCGACAATAATATAAGAAACACCATAAATAGTTTCAGGACGTGTCGTAAAGACATCAATTTTTATATCATCATGTTGATCGACTTTAAAGTTAACGCTAGCACCAGTTGATTTTCCAATCCAATTTCTTTGTTGCTCTTTGATGCTATCTGGCCAATCTAAATCGTCTAAATCTGAAAGTAAGCGATCAGCATAAGCAGTAATTTTTAAGACCCATTGGCGCATTGGTTTTCTGACAATTGGGTACCCGCCACGTTCTGTTTTACCATCAATAACTTCTTCATTAGCAACAACAGTTCCTAAATCAGGACTCCAGTTAACGGCAACTTCATCTTCATACGCTAAACCTTTTTCATATAATTTTTCAAAAATCCATTGTGTCCATTTATAATAATCAGGATCAGTCGTATTTAACTCACGACTCCAATCATATGAAAGTCCCAAGGATTTAATTTGACGCCTAAAATTATCAGTATTCGTTTTAGTAAATGCTTTAGGGCTATGTCCAGTATCAAGTGCATACTGTTCAGCTGGAAGACCAAAGGCATCCCATCCCATTGGATGTAAGACATTAAATCCTTGCATTCTCTTCATTCGAGCCAAAATATCTGTAGCCGTGAAACCTTCTGGATGTCCAACATGAAGTCCTTGCCCGGATGGATACGGAAACATATCTAATGCATAATAATTTTTCTTTTCAGGATCTTCAGTCGTTTTAAATGTCTGATTTGCATCCCAAAATGCTTGCCATTTTTGTTCGATTTCTTTATGGTTATATGCCATGTGTATTACTTCCTTTCTGATTATATATACAAAAAAGTCCTATAGAAGATAAACTTCTATAGGACGAATTTTCCGCGGTACCACCTATTATTCCAGTATAAAATACTGACTCTTTTTCATAACGTGAAATAACGTTCGCACCTACTACCGTTCAGTGAGAAAACTCAAGGATGAGTTCAAATAACCAACTATGTATATTTCCACTCCCATATACTCGCTGAAATAGTTAGTTACTTTACTAGTTCCTCTTAATCGTTTTATATTATTTTTAGTGTAGCAAACGAACCCTGTTATTGCAAATAATCTTTAGTCTTTTTATCGAATAAATTAATAATAATTGCAAGAATTACAATAAAAATACCTGCTATATATATCCCATGAAGACCTTGATACAAAACTTCACGTAATTTTGGTATTAAATGTTGCGGTAGTTGGTTAGCCGTTTGCGGATTAATTAAAATATCCATCATGCTGTCCTTTGTTCCAGGTGTTTTTACTATTTCCTTATGCATTTGTGTATTAAATATGATCCCAAAGACTGAAATCATTAATGTTTGTCCTAATGTACGACTTAAAGTATTAAATGATGTAGCCACACCTACGTCAGCCTGTGGTACTAAACTCTGTGCAGTAACTGTCGTAGTTGTAATGGTAATCCCAAATCCAATCCCTAGTACAGCCGAAATGATAAAGAAAAGATAAAAAGGTGTATTTATAGGCAAAGTACCTAGTGCAATGGCACCCACTAAAATAAAAAATAGACTAATCGATAAAACTTTTTTTGGTGTCCAAGCTGCCATCATACTTCCAGCAAAAAAGGAACCAGCTATCCATAAGATGGAACTGGGTGTTACTGCAAATCCTGCCATTGATGCTTTTAATCCTAATATTCCTTGAGTCCATGTTGGTATATAAACTTCAAATCCAATTAAAAATCCAGATATTAATGCTGCTACTACATTTTGAATCACAAATGTTCTATTATTAAAAAGTTTCAATGAAATAATTGGATCTTCAACTCTTTTTTCCCATTGAATAAATAATAAAAGCGACATAATAAATATAAAGAAAGAAATTAAAACAATCAGGTCTATACCATCATCGCCCCAACGTTGAAAACTATATAAAATAGATAAAATACTAAGCATTAATAATATACTGCCTAAAAAATCTATTTTTGAACTCATAATTCTTCGCTTTTCTTTGAAAAAAATTTGTATCATTGCTATCGTCACTAACCCAATAGGTAAATTAATGAAAAATACCCAGTGCCAATTAAGATGATCAACAATGAAACCACCTAACAATGGTGCAACTATTGACGCTATACCCCAAGCAGATCCGTTTAATCCCATTATTTTAGCACGTTTGTCCACAGAATAAATATCAGCAATTATAGTAAATGACACTGGCATTATAGCACCCGCCCCGATACCTTGAATAGCCCGCGAAATAATTAATGTGGCCATACTATTAGAAAATCCACAGAGAGTTGAACCAACCAAAAATATGACAAGACCAAAAATAAATACTGGTTTACGTCCTAAAACATCTGCGAGCTTACCGTATATTGGTGTCATCATGGCATTAGTTAATAAATATATTGAAAAAACCCAATTCATTAATGAAACACCATGAAGTTCACCAACAATAGTTGGCATAGCTGTTGAAACAATTGTTCCTTCAACGGCTGTTAAAAATGTTGCTACAAATATAGCAATTGTAACTAATTTTACATTTGTTTTTGAATTCATAAAGTACCTCCTAAATAAAAAATGACTCTATTAAAATGATATTTAATAAAGTCATTTTTTATTTTAATTTAATTCGTTAAGTAAACTTTTAATCTTATCTGTTTTTTCCCAAGGTAAGTCAATATCTGTACGACCAAAATGACCATATGCTGCTGTCTGTTTATATATTGGGCGACGTAAGTCTAACATTTCAATAATTCCTGCAGGCCGTAAATCAAAAATTTTACGAACAGCTTGAACTAAATCCAATTCGTCATATTTAGATGTACCAAATGTATTAATATTAATTGATACAGGTTGAGCAACCCCAATTGCATACGCAAGTTGAACCTCAACCTGTGATGCAATTTTAGCTGCAACTATATTTTTTGCAATATAGCGAGCAGCATAACTAGCTGAACGATCAACTTTTGTTGCATCTTTACCGGAGAAAGCACCTCCACCATGATGTGCATATCCACCATATGTATCAACAATTATTTTTCTTCCAGTAAGTCCAGCATCACCCTTTGGACCACCGATAACAAATCGTCCGGTTGGATTAATATAATACTTTGTATCTGAATCCAACAAATCAGGGTCAATAATAACTTTAATTACTTTTTCAATCATATCATCTTGAATTTGTTTCAATTCCGTTTTTTCATCATGTTGTGTAGAAATAACAACAGTGTCAATTCTAAATGGTTGACCTTTATCATTATATTCAACAGTTACCTGTGCCTTAGCATCAGGTCTTAAGTATTCTAATTCCTTATTTTTTCGTAAACTTGCAACACGTTGCATTAATTTGTGACTAATTGAAATCGGTAATGGCATGAGTTCCGGTGTTTCGTCTACCGCATATCCGAACATTAATCCTTGATCACCTGCACCAATCTGATCTAAAGGATCTAAATCACCGTTTTTAGTTTCTAAAGATGTATCAACACCTAATGCAATATCAGGAGATTGTTCATCTATAGCAACCATAACAGCACAATTATCACCATCAAAACCAACTTGTGAATTAATATATCCAATTTCCTTAATAGTTCGTCTTACTACCTGCTGAATATCAACGTAGGCATTTGTTGATATTTCACCAACTACAAGAACTAAACCAGTTGTTACAGTTGTTTCGCAAGCAACCCTAGCATTAGGATCCTTTTCTAAAAGTGCATCTAATATTGCATCACTTATTTGATCTGCAACCTTATCCGGATGACCCTCTGATACCGATTCTGACGTGAATAGATGTTTTTCAGTCATTTTTATCTCCTTAAAGTAAATAAAATTAAAAAAAGAACCTCAACTATAAAAGTTTAGGTTCCAATAATACCTGTGACGGTCCTAACCGGATTTGAACCGGTGATCTTCCGCGTGACAGGCGGACGTAATAACCCCTATACCATAGGACCAATTGCGGGAGCAGGATTTGAACCTACGACCTTCGGGTTATGAGCCCGACGAGCTACCAGACTGCTCCATCCCGCGATAATATTAAACTGACCCGTACGGGATTTGAACCCATGTTACCGCCGTGAAAGGGCGGTGTCTTAACCACTTGACCAACGGGTCATAACACGAAAAACGGAGAAGGAGGGATTCGAACCCTCGCGCCATTTTCACGACCTACACCCTTAGCAGGGGCGCCTCTTCAGCCACTTGAGTACTTCTCCATAAATTATTGATGGGCCTAAATGGACTCGAACCATCGACCTCACGCTTATCAGGCGTGCGCTCTAAACCAGCTGAGCTATAGGCCCAAAATCATAAAAGCGGGTGACGAGAATCGAACTCGCGACAACAGCTTGGAAGGCTGTGGTTTTACCACTAAACTACACCCGCAAAATATTATAAATAAATGGCGCAGGACAGAATCGAACTGCCGACACATGGAGCTTCAATCCATTGCTCTACCAACTGAGCTACTGAGCCATTAAACGGTCCTAACCGGATTTGAACCGGTGATCTTCCGCGTGACAGGCGGACGTAATAACCCCTATACCATAGGACCTTCGATGGAGGTTACAGGGCTTGAACCTGTGACCCTCTGCTTGTAAGGCAGACGCTCTCCCAACTGAGCTAAACCTCCAACATACACTATTTACTTTATATGACCCGTACGGGATTTGAACCCATGTTACCGCCGTGAAAGGGCGGTGTCTTAACCACTTGACCAACGGGTCAATTTGCAACGGAGAATAAGGGATTCGAACCCTTGAAACAGGAAACCCGTTTACATGATTTCCAATCATGCTCCTTAGACCAACTCAGACAATTCTCCACATTACAAAATAAAAACTCCGGCAGTAGGACTCGAACCTGCGACATCTTGATTAACAGTCAAGCGCTCTACCAACTGAGCTATGCCGGAATAAAATAATAAAAAAAGCATGGCAACGTCCTACCCTCGCAGGGGGCGACCCCCAACTACTCTTGGCGCTAAGAAGCTTAACTTCTGTGTTCG